>NZ_JACUZX010000023.1:0-92565 GCF_014851575.1 Rhizobium sp. RHZ02 | reverse complement strand
TACGAACGAAAGTTCAGGCCCGCTAGGACCAACCGCTCTGCGCATCGTCACTGCGGTGTTGCAATCACCTCAATGGCAAACGAGGCCGGTGCATCATAACCGATGCACCGGCCTCGCAATGTATAAGGCCGCCTCGTTGAGGCGGCCTCTTGAAGGTCAGACTAGGCGGCTCTGTTCGGTTGCGGCTTCGATGAAGCTTGCGAAGAGCGGATGCGGGTCGAGAGGACGGCTCTTCAGTTCCGGATGGTACTGAACGCCGATGAACCAGGGATGCTCAGCATACTCGATCGTCTCGGGCAGTACACCGTCCGGTGACATTCCCGAAAAGACGAGACCGCAGTCTTCCAAACGGTCCTTGTAGTCGATGTTGACTTCGTAGCGATGGCGATGGCGCTCGGAAATATCGGTCGAACCGTAGATCTCCGAGATCTTCGTATCCTTCTTCAACGCAGCCTTGTAGGCGCCGAGGCGCATCGTGCCGCCGAGATCGCCCGCTTCCGTGCGCTTCTGCAGCTCATTGCCCTTCACCCATTCGGTCATCAGGCCGACAACGGGCTCCTTCGTCGGGCCGAACTCGGTCGACGAGGCGCTTTCCACGCCGGCAAGGTTGCGGGCGGCTTCAATGACGGCCATCTGCATGCCAAAGCAGATCCCGAAATACGGTACCTTCCGTTCGCGTGCGAAGCGGGCCGCATGGATCTTGCCTTCCGAGCCGCGCTCGCCGAACCCGCCGGGAACGAGGATGCCATGGACCTTCTCGAGATACGGCGCCGGGTCTTCCTTTTCGAAGACCTCAGATTCGATCCATTCCAGGTTGACCTTGACGCGATTGGCTATGCCGCCGTGATGCAGCGCTTCGATCAGCGACTTGTAGGCATCCTTGAGGCCGGTGTACTTGCCGACGATGGCAATCGTGACCTCGCCCTCAGGCGTGCGGATGCGGTTGCAGACCTCTTCCCATTGGTCAAGGCGGGGCTTAGGTGCCGGCTCGATGCCGAAGGCTGCCAGCACTTCGTTGTCGAGCCCTTCCTTGTGGTAGGCCATCGGGACGTCGTAGATGTTGGCGACGTCGAGCGCCTGGATCACCGCGGACGGACGGACGTTGCAGAAGAGCGACAGCTTGCGGCGTTCCGCTTCCGGAATTTCGCGGTCGGCGCGCACCAGCAGGATGTCCGGATGAATGCCGAGCGCCTGCAGTTCCTTGACGGAGTGCTGGGTTGGCTTGGTCTTCAGTTCGCCGGCAGCCGGAATATACGGCATCAGCGTCAGGTGGACGTAGATCGCAGTGCCGCGCGGCAGGTCGTTGCCGAGCTGGCGGATCGCTTCCATGAACGGCATCGCCTCGATATCGCCGACCGTGCCGCCGATCTCGCAGATGACGAAGTCGTAGTCGCCGTTGCCTTCGGTGACGAAGTCCTTGATCTCGTTGGTGACGTGCGGAATGACCTGAACGGTCGCGCCGAGATAGTCGCCGCGGCGTTCCTTGTCGATGATGTTCTTGTAGATGCGTCCGGTGGTGATGTTGTCGGTCTTGGTCGCCGAACGCCCGGTAAAGCGCTCGTAGTGGCCGAGATCGAGATCCGTTTCGGCACCGTCATCGGTGACGAAGACTTCGCCGTGCTGGGTCGGGCTCATGGTGCCCGGGTCCACGTTCAGATAGGGGTCGAGTTTGCGAAGCCGCACCCGATAACCACGGGCCTGCAGCAACGCTCCGAGAGCCGCGGCCGCAATTCCTTTACCGAGAGAGGAAACCACGCCGCCAGTGATAAATACGTATCGCGCCATGGGAGTCACCGGATACCTTTTCAAAAACGATTCCACCAGCCCAAAAATTCTTTTCCAGAACTTTTGGTGCCAGCGCGGAATCTGAACAAAAGAAAACCGGCAGACCCGAGGGCCTGCCGGCGGTTGATGCTGTGTGCCGCTTACTGTCCGCTTGGGACGGTGGCGGGCGCCGGAGCGGAAGGCGTAGCCGCCTGCGGTGCTGCCGGAGCAGTTTGAGTAGACGGAGCCGTTTCGGCAGGTGCCGGTGCGGCCGGAGCAGTTGCTGCCGGAGCCGGAGCGGTCTCACCGCCGGTCGGAACGCCGTTGTTGTTCTGCGCGGCCGGTGCAGCCGGAGCGGCATTGCCGTTCTGGCCGCCGAGCGAGTCGAGAATACCCTTGCCCTCACCGCTCGTCGCCGGAATACGGTTCAGAATATCCGTCGGACGGCTTTCATAGCGGTTGAGAATGCCGAGGCCGAGCGACGTGATGAAGAACAGCGTCGCCAGGATCGCGGTCGTGCGTGTCAGCGCATTGGCCGTGCCACGGGCAGACATGAAGCCCGAGCCGCCGCCGATGCCGAGGCCGCCGCCTTCCGAGCGCTGAATGAGCACGACGCCGACAAGCGCCAGCACGATCATGAGATGGATGACAATCAAAACGGTCTGCATGGGTCCAGTCCTGCCCACGCGCGCGGCGGGCATAAAGTAAAATTCTGGCGCTCTTTACATGAGGTGATCCGCTATTCCAAGCCCTTAGGCTCGGAATATACACGGCTCTAAGCAACCAGCGCTCCGTATGCGCCGTAGATGGCGAGGAAATCGGCCGCTTTCAAGCTTGCACCGCCGATCAGTGCGCCATCGACATTCGCGACGCCCATCAACTCCCTTGCATTGCTTGGCTTGACCGAGCCGCCATAGAGGATGCGGATCTTCTTGCCAGCCGCCCCGAAGCGGGCGACGAGCTCGGAACGCATGAAGGCGTGCGCCTTCTCTACGTCTTCCACGGTTGGGGTAACGCCGGTGCCGATCGCCCAGACGGGCTCGTAGGCAATGACGGCATTCTCCGGCGTCGCGCTATCCGGCACCGAGGCGGAAAGCTGACGCTTGATGATGTCGAGGGTCTGGCCTGCCTTGCGTTCGTCCGCCGTTTCGCCGATGCACACGATTGCCGTCAGGTCGGCCGCGAACGCAGCCTCCGCTTTGGCGCGAACAAGATGGTCGGTCTCGGCATGGTCGGTGCGACGCTCCGAATGTCCGACGATCACGTAAGTGCCGAAGCAGTCTGCGATCATTTCGGCCGAAATATCGCCGGTGTGGGCGCCCGAGGGCTTCTGGTGGCAGTCCTGTGCGCCGATCGCCAGCGGGCTGTCGGTGCAGAGCGCAGTGGCGACATAAAGCAACGTTGCCGGAGGGCAGATCAGCGCCTCCACCTTATCGGAAAGTGGCCCCTGAACACCTTCGGCGATTGCCTTGATTTGGTCGAGGGAGGCACGCGTGCCGTTCATTTTCCAGTTTCCCGCCACAAGCGGACGCACGTCAGGTGTCATGCCAGCCTTCCCATCTTCCACGTATCGTGGGGCCTTAGCAAAAGCGGGGATCAATGAAAAGGTTTGGGCACCTTCCCTAAGGGAAATAACGGCCTTTTGTCGCGCAAATGCTTAAAATTCGGAGCCCATGTTGCTGAAAATCATAGACCAGGCGGCCGCCATGACGCTCGCCCGGCGGTCAGGCGACTTAGGCTGTCGTCACGAACCCAATATCCAGTTCAGCGTGCGGCGCCAGTCGATCATCCGGATCGGTGTTCCGTGATTTCCCGTCTGATAGAGCGTGAAATGTGCAGGGTAATCCCCCTTCAGCAGTTTTTCGAAGAGTGCCTGCTGGTCTGTCGCTGCATAGACCGGATCCCGGCTGCCATGCGCGAACCAAAGCGGCAGTTTGGCCTTGAAGGACGGGCTCTTGCCGAAGTCCGGATCGGTAACGCCGCTGAGGATCACCATTCCCTTGAGGGCTTTCACGCTGGCGGGGTCACGGCTCAAGCCCCAGCAGACCTGGCTGCCCATCGACGCACACGCCAGAATGACCGGCTTGCCGGGCGACTGCTGGGAAGCGTAGCGGATCAGCCCTTTGATCGCGGCGACGCCATCGCTGTCGAAGCTCTTGACCGTCGGCGAATAATAGACACCGCCATTGCCGGCGACCAGGTTTTTCAGGCGATTGAAGTTGCCCCCGAAACTGTAGTCGTTCACGCCGAGGCGCCGGTCGCCGTTACGACCGTGAATGAAAATGACCGTAAATGCCGCTCCCGAGCTTTGTCCCACCCTGGTGACGTCGAGTCTTTGCGAACCAAGCTGCAAGGTCTCGTCCGACTGCTGCCTTTTGACGCCGAGAGACACGTATTTTTGTTGGGCGCGCTTTTGGGGTATCTGATCGCGGCCGTTGATGTCCCGCATCTCGTCGTATTCGATGACGTCAAGGGCGCCATTATCGCTCGTCCGCAGCACATTTTGTGTGGAGAAGAGCTCGTCCTTAAAGGGCGGCAGGCTCTCGGCCGCTCGGCCGCTTGCCGTCGTCGTCAGGAAAAAGGCCGCAATTGCGGTAATAATGGTGCAATGACTTGTGGACATTCGCATGAGCATGGTTCCCTGAGCCTTCTGGCCGCTTGCCATTCCACGCCCGCCAACGCAAACCACTTCCTAAGGAAGTCCGCCTGATCGGGCGGCGTCGCGTAACGAGGCGCTTTCTGGCAGAATCTGCCTGATTCGCAAACGTGACATCAAATGCGGTGATTTTGGGTCAGGCTTGGCGTAAGGCCCCTGCCCGACAGGATAAAGATCTGAACGGCCCCATGGACGATAGCAACGACCTCTTTTCCGGACTGCCCCTGACACCGAAGCAGGAGGAAGCTCCAAAGTCTGCCGAGCCACAAAAGGCCGCACCCGCTAAGGCTGCTGCCCCCGCCCTGCGTCCGGCGCCCGTGAACTCGACGTCGGAAGACTACGGCGCGTCCTCGATCCGCGTTCTCGAGGGTCTTGAACCCGTCCGCATGCGGCCGGGCATGTATATCGGCGGCACCGACGAAAAGGCTCTTCACCATCTCTTCGCCGAAGTCATCGACAATTCGATGGACGAAGCTGTCGCCGGCCACGCCAACTTCATTGAGGTTCACCTTGACCTGCAGGGCTACTTGACGGTCAGCGACAATGGCCGCGGTATCCCCGTCGAGAATCACCCGCAAGTTCCCGGGAAGTCGACCCTTGAAGTCATCATGACGAAGCTGCACGCGGGCGGCAAGTTCGACGGCAAGGCATATGAGACGTCAGGTGGTCTGCACGGCGTCGGCGTTTCCGTCGTCAATGCGCTTTCCGACGTGCTGGAAGTCGAGGTTGCGCGCAATCGGAAGCTATATCGTCAGCGCTTTTCCCGCGGTTTGCCCCAGGGCGAACTGGAAGAACTCGGCGACGTCCACAATCGTCGTGGCACGCGAGTCCGCTTTCACCCCGATCCGCAGATCTTTGGCGAGCACGCGAAGTTCGATGCCGGGCGTGTGTTCCGTATGGCACGCTCCAAGGCTTACCTCTTTGGCGGCGTCGAAATCCGCTGGAGTTGCGAGGAAGGCGTTCTGCCGCAAGGCTCGGAGATACCTGACAAGGCGGTCTTCCACTTCCCCGGCGGCCTGAAGGATTACCTGCAGGCGACGATGGGCAAGGAATTCACCGTTACCCGCGAGATATTCGCAGGGAAAACCGAGAAGACCAGTGGTCATGGCTCCCTGGAGTGGGCGATCACCTGGTACGGCGGCGATCCCCAGGTCCACTCCTACTGCAACACGATCCCGACGCCCGAAGGCGGCACGCACGAGGCGGGCCTGCGCATCGCGCTGACCAAGGGCCTGAAGAATTACGCCGAACTGACGCAGAACAAGCGCGCTGCCCAGATCACCACCGATGACGTGATGATCTCCGCCGTCGGCATGCTCTCGGTCTTCATCCGCGAGCCGGAATTCGTCGGCCAGACGAAGGACAAGCTCGCCACGGTCGAAGCCCAGCGGATCGTTGAAAACGCACTCCGCGACCCCTTTGACCACTACCTTGCCGACAATCCGAACGAGGCAGCCAAGCTGCTCGACTGGGTTATAGAGCGTGCGGAAGAACGCCTGCGCCGTCGCAAGGAAAAGGAAGTCAACCGCAAGACCGCCGTGCGCAAGCTGCGCCTGCCCGGCAAGCTAGCCGATTGCGCACAGAACACCGCCCAGGGTGCCGAACTCTTCATCGTCGAAGGTGACTCGGCAGGTGGCTCGGCCAAGCAGGCTCGCAATCGTGCCAACCAGGCGATCCTCCCCCTGCGCGGCAAAATCCTCAACGTCGCCAGTGCCGGTCGCGAAAAGCTTGGCGCCAACCAGCAGCTCGCCGATCTCGTTCAGGCGCTCGGTTGCGGTACGCGCTCGAAGTATCGTGAGGAAGACCTTCGCTACGAACGCATCATCGTCATGACCGATGCCGACGTCGACGGTGCCCACATTGCCTCGCTACTGATCACGTTCTTCTATCAGGAAATGCCGGAGCTGGTCCGTGGCGGTCACCTCTTCCTGGCCGTACCGCCGCTCTACAAGATCACCCAGGGCGCGAAGTCCGCTTACGCCCGCGACGATGCGCACCGCGCCGAGCTGATGGAGACCGAGTTCAAGGGCAAGGCGAAAGTCGAAATCAGCCGTTTCAAAGGCCTTGGCGAAATGCTGCCGGCGCAGCTCAAAGAAACCACCATGGACCCAGGCAAGCGCACGCTGTTGCGCGTGATTATCGACGAGGTGGATTTCGAGGGTACGCGCACGGCGGTCGACGACCTGATGGGAACGAAGCCGGAAGCGCGCTTCCGGTTCATTCAGGATCGCGCCGCCTTTGCGGAAAACCTCGATATCTGAACCGGCTAGTCGAGGCGCACCGTAATTTCCGTCTTCACGGAGTTGGCAAGAAAGCACAACTCGTGCGCTTCGTGGTGGAGTTTCTGTTCGATCTCTCGGTTCGGCCTGTCGCCGGCATAGGTAACCTGCGGTCGAAGCTCCACGCGGCTCACCATTGTCCTGCCCTGCACAGTTTCCATAAGGCCGGTTGCCGCATCGACATAGCTATCGACCAGGATGCGCTTCTTTGAGGCCAGCCAGAGATAGAAGAGCATGTGGCAGCTCGACAGTGCTGCAACGTATGCCTCTTCCGGATCAACATTCTCGGCAAGCGCGTACGGCAACGGCACATTGTGCGGCGAAGCGGAGGCAGCGACGGTGGCGCCGCCATCAAAGCTCCATCTGTGCCCGCGGCTATAGCGTCCGTCGATAAAACTTGCCGCGCCCCGCTCCCATGCGACCTCCGCGGAAAACGTCGTCATCTCTCATTCTCCCTTGCGCGTCAGGCGCGCTGTTGTCATCTGCAGGTGGCCCGACAGGGCCTTCAGTGCCTCAGCCTCGTCGCGACGCGCGCATGCGTCTATGATGGCGCGATGCTCGGCGTGGAGGATCACACGCTCGTTGGAGCCCTTTGGCTGCCTCAGATAGGCACGACGCGATTCACGCCGCAGTTCGTCGATCATGGACAGAAGGCGGCGATTGCCACATCGCCCGTAGAGCGTTCGATGAAAGGCGACATCCAGCTCCTCCAGCGTGGCCGGATCATCCTCTTCGATCAGATCTTCATTGAGACGGCGCGCCTTGCGCAGGTCGCTGTCGCCGAGCAGCGGCAGCGCAGCGCGCAGCGCCATGCTCTCCAAGGCTGCGCGGATCTCGGCGAGTTCACGTGCTTGCTCTTCCGTCAAACCGGCGACGGCCAGGCTTCGGTCAGGCCGCCGGTCGAGCAGGCCTGACGCTAGCAACCGATCTAGCGCCTGGCGTACCGGCTGGCGGCTCACGCCAAACCGCTCTGCCAGGAGCTCTTGTTTCAGGACGGTCCCTGGCGGCAGGCTCCCGCCTTCTATTTCGCGCCGCAGCGCCGTTGCAATCAGGTTTGTATCCATGGATCCAAAGTAAACGCGCAAGTGTATTTTGGCAACGCTGTGGCAGGATTTCTGTCATATTGATTGCGAAGAATAGCGTTAGGGAGCGTAGTATGGATCGCCGGTGGTCTCACGGGCGCCAGTCGATGACATGAATCGGTCATTGTGCTTGCGCCCGAGGGACGCATGGCCCATATCCATAGCCAAAACAGGGGAAAAGAACGACGTGAGCCTTCCGAACAACAACATCCAGCGAGAGCCGCGATGGCTCGGCCCCTCAGGCCCAGCCCGCACGCCGTTAATTCCCTCCATCTCCGCGGCGCGCTGGCTGCTCGTGCTTGTTGTCGCTGCTGGCGTCTACTTCTTCTACGGCTTTGCTGTCCCGGTTCTCGCCGCCCTTGTCATCGGCTTTGCAAGCTGGCCGCTGTATCGCCGGCTTCTCAGCCGTGTCGGTGGAAACACAACGGTCGCCGCCACCATCGCCATTCTGATGATCGTGACGTTTCTCGTGTTGCCGATCTTTTTCGCCGTCACCTATACGACAGGTGAGGTGCGCGAATGGGTGGCCTGGGCCGTGCACGCAAACAGGTCCGGTGCGCCAACCCCGCAGTGGATCATCGCCCTGCCTTTTGCCGGTCCGTATCTCGATGAACTGTGGACCAGATATATCGGCAGCCCCGGTGCCATGGGTGAGCTAATCCAGGCTGTGAGCGGCGCCCATATCGGCAACATCTATCGGGCGATTCTGGCAGCTGGCGGTGGCGCCTTCCACCTGCTCCTCACGCTGCTCTTCATGTTGATCGCGCTGTTCTTCGTCTACCGCGATGGTTCCTCCTTCTCGCAGCAGATCGATATGCTCGGCGAACGCATTCTTCCGAACCGCTGGGAGCGAATTTCCCGCGTCGTTCCGGCAACCATCAGCTCGACTGTCATGGGCATGACGCTGATCGCGATCGGCGAAGGCATCGTGCTCGGCGTCGCTTATTGGATCGCCGGTGTCCCCTCGCCCGTCACGCTCGGCGTCCTGACGGGTATCATGGCCCTGATACCCGGTGGTGCCCCGCTGTCCTTTACCCTGGTGTCTGTCTACCTGCTCGCCAGTGGCTCACATATCGCAGGCATCGGCCTTTTCGTTTGGGGAACGGTCGAGCTGTTCATTGTCGACAAGACACTTCGTCCGAAGCTTGTTGGCGGTCCCATCAAGCTGCCATTCCTGCCGACCTTCTTCGGCCTTGTCGGCGGCGTGAAAACCATGGGCTTTCTCGGCCTCTTCATCGGGCCGGTGCTGATGGCCCTCATTGTGGCGATCTGGCGCGAATGGATGCACGAGGTCCGGAGTGCCGAAACCGGCCCGAACGTCATGATCGACGAGCAGGCCCCGCCGGCGTCTCGCGCGGCCGAATGATCAGGGCAGCCGCTTTTCCATGAACAGGCTAAGTGGGTCTGGCAGGTAGCTGCCAAACGCTTCGATTTCGCCATAGCCGTACTTTCGGTAGAGAGCGATCGCTTCTGGCTGGTAAATGCCGGTTTCAAGACGGACGGCTTGGAGCTTCTTTTCAGCGGCCGTCGTTTCGAGTGCGTCCATCAGCTTGCTTGCCACTTTCAAGCCGCGGGCGCCGGGATCGACGAACATCCGCTTGATCTCCGCCGTTCCGTCGCCAGCCTCGACCAGTGCACAGCAGCCAACGATCGCACCCTCGTTGCGGGCGACGAAGAAGCTGACGGCCGGCTTCTCCAGGGTCGATACATCGACGAGGTGATTGCTTTCTGGCGGATACAGAGACTGGGCATAGGCGTCGGACATGTCGAGCAAGCGGAGCACGCCGTCTTGGCGCGGTGTTTCCAATGCAATCGTAATGGACACGGGTTTTTCCTGTCTTGTGGCGCCCGCGTAAAAAATGTTGGGGCGCCTTCATTCTGTTGGAATTTCAGCATCTAAGAGGCGAAGGTTCAATATTCAAAAGGCGATATTATGCAAGCGGTGCTGGTTGCAATGACGATCCTAGGCTGCAACGACTCGGTCACACAATGCAACTATCTCGCCACGGTTGAGCAGAAATGGCAGACCGTCGCCATGTGCGACGCCGATTCGGAAAGGCAGCTGAAGCGCTATACGAATGTCAGCTACCCAACGGTAATTGCTGTCTGTGAGCCACCGAAGCCTGCCTCCCCGGAAGCACCAAAGGCGGTCGTGGAAAGCGCGCCGACGCCGCCCGTTCCAGCCGAAACGCAGGGTCGATTGTCGGCCCTCGCTGACCGGGTGGCGAGTGAGGTGCGCGCGTACCTGCCGTCCGGTAGCGAAATGAAAACAGCGCTGGCTTCACCCGTCCACTTCGTCTCGGGCAGCTATTCCTGGGTGGCGAAGCGGCTGCACCGCTAGGCTGCGGCGAGCGACGTAAATTGAGCATAAGCGCGTGCATGCTGCCGCTGTTCAGCGATGTGCAGCCTTTCGATCATCTCCAGGAGTTCCTGCACGGCCCCATGCGTTGCATGCCGGCGGAACTTCTCAAGCAGCTTGCCGCAGACGTCGCCGAGCATCGTCGCTGCCAGATCTTTCGATGCGTCCCGCCACAACAGCGTCGCTTCGACGAAGATCGTGCTGATCTCGCGGGAAAGGCCGGCCGTCTCATAGAGGGCGCGCACCGCGTGCATGCGACCGGTTGCGAGAATGGAGCGAACGCGTCGCTCTTCGCAGCCAGTCAGGTTAACGATGGCGCCTGCGAAGAACTCGACCTTTCCGGAGCAAAGAGCGTGGATCAGGCACGACGGCGTTAGGTGGCCACTAACCCGTAAATGCTCGACAAGGTCTGAAATCTCGCGCGGCGTAATCTCGCCAGCAATCGACACGATGGCAGTTTCATTGGCCTCTCTGCTGATCCTGTGCAGTCGGCCGGGATCGATCGTCGCTAGCGCCAATGGCAGACCAACGAGGGCGGCGCTGACATGCTGCGTCAACAACTGACGCGCGTCCGCCGCAAGATCCCCGCGCTCCAGCAGCAGATTGCGGATTTCGCAGTGATGGCCGAGCCGCTCGGCAATTCTTTTAAGAGAGTAAGGCGCGATGGCCGCCCCGCCGTTCTCGAGAAGGCAGAGGACGGCCTCTTCTTCACCGATCTCGGCGAGCGCGGCTGAAACCGGCCGTGAAATCGTGCCGCGCGCGGCAATCAGCATTCGCGTGATGTCGCTGCCGCTGGCCGCGAGATCCACGAGGTCTGCGTCCGACAGTAAGGGTGAGCATGTGACCGCATGGCAGGCGATCTCCGGCTGATCCGCGGCCAGCGAGAGAATAACCGCTCGCGGCGCCTCCGGTGACCAAGAGATTGCTTCGGCAAGCGCCAGCCTCACCTTGGGGGATGGGTCGTCGAGCAGGAAAGTCATGGCCATCTCGGCCGCGGCGCGTTCTTCTGCTGCCATTTCGGACTGCAGATAGGCTCTGCCGAGGGCACTGGCCGCACGGGCCCTGTCTCCGGCCTTGGCGGTTTCCGCCCAACGAAGAAATGCTTCTACGATCACCCGTGTGCCCCATGCCCGAATGCGATTCTCTCGCATTCCAATCAGTGAGATCACGGTATCTTGGAAAAGTTTATGATTGGTTCACCATGTTCCTTAAGCGCTGACGGCCAACGTCAAACCTGCGGCCGGAACATTTCGAACACGTCGCTGCCTTCGCTGTAGTCCATGTAACCCATGCGGGCGACTGGCCTGGCGATCGCCATATCGAGTCGCCCATCGCGAATGATCGTCTCGTCGATGTGGATGCCGACAACCTGACCGAGGATCATGATGTTCTCGGAATTTTCACCGGTGAGTGACTTCGGCACAAGGGTCTCCGTTACCTTGCATTCGAGCACGGCAAAGGCCTCGGCGACGTAGGGCGCGTCGACAAGCTCACCCTTCCTGGCGGCGAGGCCGGAAAGAGCAAACTCGTCAACGCCATAGTCGACGGCCGCAGATGAGATATTCATCTTCTCGACCAGGTTCCGGCTGACAAAGTTACAGGTGAACTCGCCGGTCTCGATCGCATTCCTCTGGCTGTGCTTTAGACCGGCGGAGGAAAACATCACGAGTTTCGGGCGGTCGGAAATCGCATTGAAGAAAGAGTACGGTGCAAGGTTGATCGAGCCGTCGCTTCCCCTGCTGCCGATCCAGCCAATCGGACGCGGCGAGACAATGGCCTTGAAGGGATCGTGCGACAGGCCATGCCGGTTCGTATCGGTGGTATAGAACATCAGTCCCCTCCGCCAACCCAGGTCACAGTCTCGGTCAGTTCCGGGCGCGGGCGCTCGACGGGCGGAAACGTCGTTGAGCCCATGTGAATGAAACCAGCGATCTTTTCGCCCGACTTGACGCCCAGGAGTTCGTAGGCGCGCTCGTCATAGGCGAACCACTCCGTCAGCCAGTTGGCGACCCAGCCGTGGGCATTGGCGGCGAAGATGATGTTGAGGCAGACAGCACCAGCAGACATCAGCTGCTCCCACTCGGGAATCTTGATGTGCGGGCCGGACTTGCTGACGACGGCAACGACAACAGGAGCGCGGGTAAAGCGCGTACGCTCCACCTGGACCATTTCCTCAGACAGTTCTGGCTTGGCCTCGAGCGCGAGCTTGAGGAGCTCTTGGCCAATCCGGGCACGCTCTTCGCCGCGATAGACGATGAAGCGCCATGGCGCGAGCTTGCCGTGGTCGGGCACGCGGGAGGCCAGGCGCAAAATCTCTTCGATCTCGGCTTTGTCGGGGCCCGGCTCGCACATCTGGAAAGCGGGAATAGAGCGACGGACACCGAGATAGTCGATCAGCTTGATATCGGATTTCATGCGGGAGAGACTTCCATTTTCATGACAGCATTTGGGATGGGTCTTGAATTTGCCATCGCGTTGGTCTTGAAGTGGCCTCTGTGATTTCAGATGTCAATTGGTTCGCACGACAGATGGTTGGCATTTCGCCATATGCACGCATAAGCCTGGCCTTGGTTTTGACCGCCCTACTGCCTTTAAGCAGCCAGGCGCAGGACGCCTTCCAGACCTTCAAGCAGTTGGATACGACTGCGAAAATGCCGAAGCTGAATGCCTTCATCGCGCCGGGCACCGCCCCGCAGGGCTCGAAGCTGCGCGAGATCGCGCTCGAGGCGAAACTGACCGCCAACGGCGATCCTGTTGAGGATGGTCTCTCCTGGTATGTGTTCAGCCCGGCAGCGGGCACCGACGGAAAGCTTCCGCTGATCGCGTCCTCGCAAGGCGGCTCCGCGGATTTTCAGCTCGCGCCGGGAGACTATTTCGTCAACGTTTCTTTCGGTCGCGCCGGTGTCACGCGCAAGCTGACGGTTCCTGAAGAGGGTCAGGTCGACAAGCAGACGATGGTGCTGGAAGCCGGTGGCTTACTGCTGAACGCGGTCTCGGGAACGGACGTTCGCATTCGCCCGGATCAGCTCAGCTTCTCGATTTACTCCGCCGACGTGCGTGAGGACGGCGAGCGCGGTCTTGTCATGGCTGACGTGCCGCCAAACACCGTGGTTCGCTTGAATGCCGGAACCTACCACATCGTCTCCGAATACGGCGACACCAATGCCTCGATCCGCGCCGATATCCAGGTGGAGGCAGGCAAGCTCACGGAAGCAACGATCCAGCACAAGGCAGCACAGATCACGTTCAAGCTCGTGTCCGACGCCGGTGGGGAAGCGATCGCCGATACGGCCTGGTCGATCCTGACGGCCGCTGGCGACAGTGTCGGCGAGAGCGTCAGCGCTTTCCCGACCATGGTGCTCGCCGAAGGCGAATACTCCGCCGTCGCTCGAAACAAGGACAAGATCTACCAGCGGGATTTCAAGGTCGAAGCCGGCAAGAACACAGACGTCGAAGTTCTTATGAAGGACGTGCAACCCGAAGAACCGACAGAGGCCGCTAAAACCGTTCAGGTTCAGCCGGATCAGCAACCGCCAGCGAGTGACGGCTCGCCGAATACGCAGGCACCGCTACCTACCTACGATCAGCTCCAGGGCGGCACCGGCGCCGACGCGGACTGATCGGCCTCCTAGGGGTCCACAGACAAAGAAAAACCGCCCGGTTCTTTTAGAAACCGGGCGGTGTTGTATTCACGTGCTGGAGGCAGCTCAGGCTGCCTTTGCCTTCCTCGCTTCCGCCTTCCGGCGCACGTCCGGCGGCGTGGCTTCGAGCCCGAGGCTTGCGATTGCCTCGTCAAGCGACATCGAGGTTTGCTCCTGGCTGCCAAGACGGCGGATGTTGACCGTGCGCTCTTCCGCTTCCTTCTTCCCGCAGACGATGATGACGGGAACTTTCGTAACGGAATGCTCGCGGATCTTGTAGTTGATCTTCTCGTTACGGAAGTCGGTCTCAACGGTCAGGCCGGCGTCCCGCAGCGCTGCCGCGACTTCGGCGCCATAGCCGTCGGCCTCGGACGTGATCGTCGCGACGACGACCTGCTGCGGCGATACCCACAGCGGCAGATGTCCTGCGAAGTTCTCGATCAGGATGCCGAGGAAGCGCTCCATCGAACCGCAGATCGCGCGGTGGATCATCACCGGCTGCGTCTTTTCCGAATTGCTGTCGATGTAGAAGGCACCGAAGCGTTCCGGCAGGTTGAAGTCGACCTGCGTCGTGCCGCACTGCCATTCACGGCCGATCGCGTCCTTTAGCGTATATTCGAACTTCGGACCATAGAACGCGCCCTCGCCCGGCAGAATGCCGGTCTTGATGTTGTTCGACTGGTGTTGGATCGTGTCCAGCACGTCGGTCATCACGCTTTCGGCGCGATCCCAAAGATCATCCGAACCAACACGCTTTTCCGGGCGCGTTGAGAGCTTGATGGTGATCTCGTCGAAGCCGAAGTCCTTGTAGACCGACAGGATCAGATCGTTGATCTTCAGGCACTCGGCTGCCATCTGCTCGTCGGTGCAGAAGATGTGCGCATCGTCCTGCGTGAAGCCGCGCACACGCATCAACCCATGCAGAGCACCGGACGGCTCGTAGCGGTGAACTGTGCCGAATTCCGCAAGACGGATCGGCAGTTCGCGATAAGACTTCAAGCCATGCTTGAAGATCTGCACATGGCCGGGGCAGTTCATCGGCTTCAGCGCGAACACGCGGTCATCATCCGTATCGTCGCCGGCGACGGTGACCTTGAACATGTTGTCGCGGTACCAGCCCCAGTGACCGGAGGTTTCCCAGAGCGACTTGTCGAGCACCTGCGGCGCATTGACCTCCTGGTAGTCTTCGGCGAGACGACGGCGCATATAGGCGACGAGCGTCTGGAACATGCGCCATCCCTTGCCGTGCCAGAAGACAACGCCCGGACCCTCTTCCTGGAAATGGAAGAGGTCCATTTCGCGGCCGAGGCGGCGGTGATCGCGCTTCTCGGCTTCCGCGAGCACGTGCAGGTAGTTGTCGAGTTCGGCCTGTTCGGCAAATGCCGTGCCGTAGATGCGGGTCAGCATCGGATTGTTGCTGTCGCCACGCCAATAGGCGCCGGCCACCTTCATCAACTTGAACGCCGTCCCGATCTGGCCGGTCGATGCCATATGGGGGCCGCGGCAGAGGTCGAACCAGTCGCCCTGATAATAGATCTTCAGATCCTGGCCTGCCGGAATCGCATCGACGAGTTCAACCTTGTAGCTTTCGCCCTTCGCGGCGAATACTTCCTTGGCCTTCTCGCGCGCCCAGACTTCCTTGGTGAACGGCGCGTTGCGAGCAATGATCTCCTTCATCTTCTTTTCGATTTTCGGCAGATCGTCGGGTGTGAAGGGCTCGTTCTTGGCAAAGTCGTAGTAGAAGCCGTTCTCGATAACAGGGCCGATCGTGACCTGCGTGCCGGGCCAGAGCTCCTGCACGGCTTCCGCCATCACGTGGGCTGCGTCATGCCGGATCAACTCCAGCGCGCGGCCGTCGGTGCGGGTGATGATTTCAATTGCGCCTGCCGTCACCGGATCGGAAAGGTCACGGACCTGACCGTCGATAGCGATCGCGACTGCCTTCTTGGCAAGCGACTTGGAAATGGATTCTGCGACATCCTTGCCGGTTGCGCCAGCATCGTAGCTGCGCACGGAACCATCGGGAAATGTCAGGGAAACGGATTGGGACATCTATAATTCTCCTTGTCCAGTCCCGCCAACGAATGCGGGTGGTTGCAATGAAGCGCTTCGTCCGCACGAATGCGCCGCCGCCTGATACCGAGATTTGCTGCTTGAGTAAAGAAAAAGCCAGCTTAGCCGATCATTTCGGCAAGGCCACGCACCGTGTTCCAGTTCCGCAATGTTCCGACGCCCATTCGCTTGGTCGTCAGTGCCGAGAGCAACTTCCACTCGCTCGGCTTGCCGGCAAAATCGATCCAAAGGTCGCCGGCGGTGAGTGCCATTCGCTGCTTAGGATCGGCATAAGGGCGAAGCGCCTCCATGGCAGTAGGTGGAAGCGGCCTGCGCATGACGCGCACGATCACCTGACTGCCCTCGCCGTCTACAAAAGGATTGGACTTCGCAAGGGTCAACCAGTCGATACCTTTGCGCACGATGATATCGACCGGTTTGCCGAAACGAGCCTTGAAGGCCGCTTCCAGCTTCGCCTCGATCTCTGCGAGCAGGGCGGCATCGGCCTCGAAAACGATGTTCCCGGTCGAGACAAGTGTCCTCGGATTCTTGTACCCGATGTCCTTGGCCATGTCGCGAAGGTCGGACATCACCACGCGGCGACCGGGCGCAAGCACAATGCTGTGCAGGAGCGCGACGTAGATCATGCTTTGCAGAACTCTGCCGCGCCCTCGCCAAAATCTTCGAGTTCGTGCTTGGACGCGGCCGCATCCACATACTTGAGCGAGGCATCGGGGACGTCGAGGCGACGGCGAAACACCCGAAATGCGCCTTGCGTCATCGTTCAGCCCGCCTTGCGACCAAGCGCGAGGTAGCGCCAGGGCGTCCACCAGTGAAAGCGTTCACCGAGCTGCTCGGGAACCGGGTCGAGCCCGCTGGTGCCGCCCGGGCCGCAGCGCGCGACGCGAAAGAGCGTCATCCATCCGCCGTTCCACAGCCCGTAACGGGCGACTGCCTCATAGCCGTATTCCGAGCAGGTCGGGATGTGGCGGCAGGAATTGCCGATGAAACCGGAGAGGGTCAACTGGTAGGCGCGAATGAAACCCATCCCCAGCACCCTGCCGGCCGTCTTCCGAAACGGGCCGGAGTAATTTCGGGAGTAGGAGCGCGTGGATCGACGCGGTGCGGCGGCGCCACCCTCGTCTTCGTCCTCATCGCGATTGATCGAACAGAATTTGCACATCGGCTATGCCGCTCAGGCCTCGATGGTTTCGCCGCGCTTGGCCTCGACCTGGCTGACCGCATCGACGACGGCGTCGAAGGTCAGCATCGTCGAGGCATGTCGTGCCTTGTAGTCCTTCACGGGGCGGAGATAACGCATGTCCTCGAAGCGGCCTTCCGGCCCCTCGCCGTCCGCCTTCAGCATTGCCAGCATGTCCTCTCGCGCCTTGCGCAACTCAGTCGCGCTGGCGCCGATCACATGGCGGGCCATGATCGAAGACGATGCCTGTCCGAGCGCGCAGGCTTTGACGTCGTGCGCGAAGGCGGTGACCGTATCGCCGTCCATCTTCAGCCAGATCTTGACCTTGGAGCCGCAAAGTTTGGAGTGCGCCTGGGCGCTGGCGTCCGCATCCGGCAAGCTGCCGATCAGCGGAATATTGCCCGCGAATTCCAGGATTTTGCTGTTGTAGATATCGTCCATCGTGGATTCCGCTCCAGAATTCATGCGGATCGGCGCCTCAAAACTCATTGTAGCACAAAAGAAAAACACAGCGTGTCGTGCCGGGAGACTTACATAAGGATGCCGTTTTCCTATATGTATGTCGTTCGAAGGCCAGAAAAATGCAATGGCCTCGGCTAAGTTTGATTGGGAAACCGTGCCGGAAGGGCAGCAAACCAAGCCCTGAAAGCCCCGGAGCCTGCCAAAGGTGCATGAATTCCCTTGAGTGGAATTGCCAGTGGCTAGTCCGAAAGACGGTCCGCCAAAGCGGATCAGGAGACTGTTACATATGGACGCCATCATCAAGAATTTTCCGCAGACCCCCGCCGATCTCGATGCGGATCGGCCCAGCCAGAAAGAAGCAGAGGATGCCGTCCGCACGCTGTTGCGTTGGGCAGGTGACGATCCGACGCGCGAAGGCCTGCTCGATACGCCAGCACGCGTGGCCAAAGCCTATCGTGAACTCTTTGCCGGCTATGATATGGACCCGGAAGATGTGCTGGGCCGTACCTTTGAAGAGGTTGCCGGCTACGACGACATGGTCCTGGTGAGGGATATTCCGTTCTTCTCTCATTGCGAACACCACATGGTTCCAATCATCGGCAAGGCCCATGTTGCCTACATGCCGGATGGCAAGGTGCTGGGCCTTTCGAAGATCGCACGCGTCGTTGAGATCTACGGTCGTCGCCTGCAAACGCAGGAAACCATGACCGCCCAGATCGCTAAGGCCATTGACGACACGCTCACTCCGCGCGGTGTAGCCGTCATGATTGAGGCCGAACACATGTGCATGGCGATGCGCGGTGTGCAAAAGCAGGGCTCGACCACATTGACGACAACATTTACCGGAACGTTCAAAACTGAGCCGGCTGATCAAGCCCGATTCATGTCCATGGTCCGGAGCCGCTGAATACGGCTTCAGTTAAGAAAGCCGCGATGATGCCCTTTGCGTTCAATGCGCCGTCCGATGATAAATCAGAACTTGAGGACGCGGGCGACTTCACGCCACGCTTTGACGATCGCGGCCTGATCACCGCGATTGTCACCGATTCCGCCGATGGCGAGTTGCTGATGGTGGCGCATATGAACGCCCAGGCCCTCGCACTGACCATTCAGACCGGGAAGGCTCATTACTTCAGCCGCTCGCGGGGCAAGCTCTGGATCAAGGGCGAAACCTCGGGCAACACCCAGATGGTCAAGGAAATTCGGACGGACTGCGACCAGGACGCCATCTGGCTGAAGGTCGAGGTCGCAGGCCATGATGCCACCTGTCACACCGGTCGCCGATCCTGCTTCTATAGGACCGTGAACCTCGAAGACGGCAAGCCGATGCTCGAAATCGTCGATGACGAGCTCCAGTTCGATCCGGACGAAGTCTACGGTAAAGAGTCATAAAAGCAGGCAGTTGCCTCTTATTGGGCCAAAATCTACGCCTATATACGAATTGGAAAGGGACGCGGGACACTAATATAGTTCGTTTTTAATTGTTTGCCGGGAGGGATACGAGCCATGCTGAATTGGGGATTGTACCGCCAAAGCTCCGAGGCGGGCGCGTCCAATGCCAGCACCCCGACCGCGCCAGACATGAACGCTCCCGCATCTCCTCCGCCTGCCCCGAAGAGAACCAAGCTTGCCCTTGCGCTGGGCGGCGGCGCCGCACGCGGCTGGGCGCATATAGGGGTTCTGCGCGCCCTGGACGAAGAAGGTATCGAGATCGGCATGGTTGCCGGAACCTCGATCGGTGCGCTGGTCGGCGGCTGCTATCTGGCGGGCAAGCTCGACGAACTGGAAGGATTCGCTCGTTCGCTGACGATGCGGCGTATAGCGAGCCTGCTTGATCTGACGATCGGCGGCAGTGGTCTGTTCGGCGGCATGCGGTTGACGAAGCGCATGCAGGAGCATCTTGAGGGGCTCAACGTCGAAGATCTGGACCGGCCATTCGTGGCTGTCGCCGCCGAAGTAAACACCGGGCACGAAGTCTGGATCGCAAACGGATCGCTAATTACGGCTCTTCGCGCCTCCTATGCCCTCCCCGGCATTTTCGAACCCATCCGCAGCAATCAACGGACACTCGTCGATGGCGCGCTGGTCAATCCGGTTCCCGTTTCCGTATGTCGCGCCTACGAGCAACCGCTCGTGGTTGCCGTCAATCTGAACTACGATCTTTACGGTCGATCGGCTGTCGTCCGGCACAATGCAACCCTCTCGCGCTCCGAAGTCCAGCGACGCGAGGAGGTGCCCTATACCAAGCTCGGCATGACCGGTGTGATGGTGCAGGCTTTCAACATCATCCAGGATAGGATCGCGCGTGCGCGCTTGGCGGGCGATCCGCCGGACATATCGCTTCAGCCGCGTCTCGGCGATATCGGCCTCTCGGAATTCCATCGCGCTGGAGAAGCGATTGAGCGCGGCTATGAAGAAGCCAAGCTGAGGCTTCCCGAGTTGAAACGGATGCAGGAACTATTCGCCGGCTCTCTCTAGGCGCCGGCGAAGCATTCAGCCGGCGATGTAGGCCTTGATCTGTTCGGCTTCCAGTTCGACTTCAGCAATACGCGACTTCACGACGTCACCAATCGAAATGATACCGGCAAGTTTGCCGTTCGTTTCGACAGGAACGTGACGGAAGCGTCGGCTCGTCATCAGCCCCATCAGGTCATACACTGTCGAATCTTCATGGCACCGATAGACCTTTGCGGTCATAAGCGAGCCAACCGGCTGATCGAGGCAGGCCGCCCCCGCCTTGGCGATCGCGTGCACGACGTCGCGCTCCGTGAAAATCCCGGAAATCTTGTTTTCCATCCCGACGATAACGATAGCGCCGATCTTCTTCTTGCTGAGAATCACAGCCGCCTCGGCAACGGTCGTGTTTGGCCCGGCGGTTACGACATCCCTGCCCTTCGCATCGAGTATGGCCTTGACTGAGTTGGACATTCTTGAACCTCCTATGTCGAAAGTGAAACACTTCAACTGATCACAGGCATCCGTGGCGGCTCTCCTCCCATCACGGATCAGGAGGAATGGTGCACTCCAATGCTCAAGATTGCAATATATCCGATGTCTCTGAAATGAGCGGCTGCTCGGGTGGCTCCCGGTCGAAAAAGCCGAAGAGAACGAAGCCGAAAACGAAGCCTCCGATATGGGCGTCCCAGGCGATTGCCTGGGATCCGTCGCCAATCAACGGGACGCCGACGGCGATCAGGAGATTGCCCACGAACCAGAAGAGAATGAAGGCGACGACCGTGCGGCTGCGAAACGCTCCCAGCATCGAGAGTCGCGGATTAAGATGCGCCGGCCCGCTCATCCGCTGTTCAGGCGGGAACGCAAAGCGGCAGGCAGCGCCCATCAGGCCGGACACCACGCCCGACGCGCCGATCAGCAGCGTGGCCCCTCCCCAATCTAAGGCCGCATGGAAGGCGGCGGACGCAGTTGCCGAGAGCACCCAGAAAACGATGAAGCGAAACGTTCCAATCCGGCGCGCCACCGGTGTGCCGAAGGCCATGAGCCACAGCCCGTTGAAAACGATATGCTCTATACTGCCGTGAAGCAGCGAATAGGTAATCGGCGTCCAGAAAAGTTGCGGGCCCTGCTCTGAAAGCGGCGTGATGTAGCGCAACGGAATGAAGCCGAAATTGAAGAACAGCCAGTCGAGGCCACTGCCGGATAGAAGCAGCGATTGAACCGCATATATCAGCCCCAGCAGCGCAAGTGCCGCGAGCACCGGGCCCGGAAGGTTGAAGATGGGTGACGGCGGCGGGGGCTCTATCGCCGTTTGCGGCTCCGACTGCTCGTTCATCTTCGTCCTCAATTGATTGCGGCACAGCCTTACAGGACGAAAGGTCAAAAAAAAAGCCGTCCGGCAAAGACCGGACGGCTTCGAGCGTCGAGGATATCCGCGCCCGACAGTCTGTGCTGAACTTCCCGAAGACAGGAAGCGATGGACAGACATTGTCACGGCGCGATGCGCGGCTCAATCGAAACCGTTCCTTAACCTTAACTGCTCCGAGCTGGCACGAGATACGCACAGCATCATAGCGCATGGCCATGACGGCCGTGTTTTGATCCAAAATGAAACAGCCGGTGCAGCAATGCGTCTCAAAACGACGATCGACCTATTCGAATATTGGACTCGGATCCGCGGCAAAGACGTTGCGCCGTTGAGATCGCAGGTCGAGCCAACGCATTTGCGGCAGATTCTGTCGAGCGTGTTTCTCCTCGAAACAGGTGATTCGGGCCGCATTGCATTCCGCCTTGCCGGAACCCGTATTTGCGATCTCTTTGGTCGCGATCTCCGTGGGGTCCCGTTTTCCGAGCTTTGGGCGCATGGGAAGGACGACATCGAACAGATGGCCGCGGGCCTCATGAGCAACGCGATGCCGGAGCTGCTCAACGCCACGGGTTTCACCGCGGCCGGCCATTGTGCCTCCTTCGAAATTGTCCTCCTGCCGCTTCGCTCGGACGAGTGTCAATGCGACAAACTTCTAGGGGCTATCGCCCCCGCGGTCGCATCAAGCTGGCTGGAAGTCGTGCCGCTCCAGTTCCTCGCTCTCGATCGCATCCGATCACTGCACGAAGGGCTTGGCTCCGACAGGGAGCTCAAGGATGCCGAGTTCGGAGATGAGCACCCGCTATACGAGCGTACCCCGTCGATCGCTGACACAATGCGACGCGTTATGTCCAGTCTATTTGCTGAATTCGGCGTTCCAGGCTCGGTTAGGCACAACTGAATGCGTGCATAGTGCACGAATCTGAACAACCTTCTGTTAAGGGATTCCGGGTAATGATCGGTTGGTTGTATTTCATGAAGAAGCCCTTTGATGCACGCGTTCCAGCAAGTTCAGACGCAACGAACTGCGCCTCGCCTCGAACAAGGTGCCTTTCAACGTGTCCCAATCAACATGCAGGGCCGGCTTATGCTGGCGAACTACGAGGAATTTGAGTGCCTGGTCATCGATATGTCGCCGGGCGACATGTACGTGACTTGCCTGGGCCGCCCTCGTGCCAACGAGCGTGTGGTGGCCTATATCGATCACCTCGGGCGCGTCGAAGGCTATGTGCAGACGATCGATGGTCGTGGCTTTGTCATGTCGATCCATGCGACCGAACGCAAGCGCGAAAAGCTCGCAGCACAGCTAACTTGGCTTGCAAACAAGCATGAGCTTGGCCTTCCGGAAGACCGCCGTCACGACCGCCTGACGCCGCGCGAGACGAAAACCGAAATCACGCTGGAAGACGGCGCCCGCTACAGCTGCCGCATCATGGACCTGTCGCTTTCCGGCGCTGCAGTCGATGTCGAGGTGCGTCCGCCCATTGGCACACCTCTCCGCCTCGGCAATATGCGCGGCCGCGTCGTACGCCATTTCGTGGAAGGCGTTGCGATCGAATTCCTGTCGATCCAGTCGCGGGAAACACTGCGCGAATTTCTCTAATCGTGCCGCAGGCGCGCCGCCCGGGTGCCTGCTGTTCGATGTTCGCTTATCGCGAATTTGATCCCTCGGCCTGTTGCACATCATTCTCTCGATCAACGCAACGGCGGCCGCACCCGCCCAGCCCTGCCGATTGGTCACTCGGCGCCTGCTCAAAGGCAGCTGGACCTTGAGAAGCCGCTTGCGGGCGCATGGCAATTTTTCAGAGCCTAGCCGCAAAGTAGATCTCATCGATCGTGGGCCGTGGATCCGACAGCTGCTTTTCCGCAAAATTTCTCGATAATAATTTTGCTGCCGAAACGTGCCAATCGGCGAATTTCACCGCCAGCACCGCGATTATGATCTAGGCGCGGACCATCGCGGCGGCAGTCCAGATGGTAAATGAAGTCCTCCCAAAGCCTCGGATCCGGACGCTGCGTTAATAACTTGTCCCAAAATGCTGCGATTAAACGCCGAACCTCTTTCCGAGGAAGGAGCAATTTTAATCAAGTTTAGCGCGAAAGCCCTTCGAATTTTAGGCGAATTCGATTTTGTTTTTAGTCGATTTCTCTGCGTGTTTGAATCAACTAAGCCTTTAATTTAACTGCGTAATTTTGCGTCGAATAAAAATGTCTGTGTCAGGTTCTCCTCACAACGGGGACACGACAAATGACAATAACGAGTTTCATCAAAGGCAGTCTGGCCGTCGGTGCAATGTTGATCGCGATGGCGGGTTTGGGACAAGCGAACCCCCTCAACATGACGGTCCTTGGAAATGCGAGCCCGCCGATCGGTGCCTACCAGTTCTGCAAGGAAATGCCTACCGAGTGCGCCAATGAAGACGGCGATCAAGGCGAGCTGCTTCTGACGGAGGAACGCTGGAAGACGATCCTCAAAGCGAACTACCAGGTCAATTCGTCGATCACGCCGTTGACCGACAAGGAAATCTACGGTGTCGAAGAACGCTGGGCCTATCCGCGCACCGCCGGCGATTGCGAAGACTATGCGCTGCTGAAGCGCAAGATGCTGATAGATGCCGGCTTCTCGCCTTCCGATCTGCTGATCACCGTCGTCCTGCAGCCGAATGGCGAAGGCCATGCGGTGCTGACGGTCCGCACGGACCGCGGCGATTTCATCCTCGATAACATGCGCAACAAGGTCATGCTTTGGGCCGATACCGAATACACCTACCTCAAGCGTCAGTCCGCTAACGATCCGAGCCGCTGGGTCAAGCTGCAGGATGGTCGCGCGGTGGCGGTCGGCAGCGTCAAGTAAGCGCGTAACGCCGGGAATATCCGGCGGTAACCATAAGGCTCCGGTCGTCCCCCGCATCCCCGTGCCTGACCGGCGCCACAGAGCCGCTCCCGCTGTCCCGGGAGCGGTTCGTTTTTTCTTGCCGCAAGGCGGCGCTTAAGTGTTCGTTAACCGTATCAGCCGGACAATCGCTGCATCAACCAACGGCACCGGCGACTCTTGTTCCTTTCGCGGCGGTCTGACATCCGAAGGCCGCCATGAACCATACCGGTACCGCACGCGAAATTGAGGAGTCGCCACTCCTTTCGACGCGTTTCGTCGTCCGTTTTACGATCGCTGTCGCCTGCCTTGCGGCTTTGACACTGGCCATCAGTTTCGGTGGTCGCTGGTTTGGCGCTCGCATTTCCCTCGCTGGCAATACCGATGCGATAACGCCGATAACCCTGACGATTGGCCGCGATACTCTCCGCCTTCCCGAAAACACGCTGCGCTTCCCTAGCCAGCGGAAGGACGGCCTGTTCGAAAGGGCGGACCTCTATCTCACTTGGCCGGAAATGCAGGGCTACAGCAAGGAACACCACGAGCGCTTCGACGATGTTACCCAGTCGTCGGGACTGATCTTCCTTCAGGTCACCCAAAGCACTATGTCCCGGGATATGTCGGGACGACTAGAACCGATCTACTCGCATCTCGTCGAGGGCGACGGCGTCCCCTTTGCCAATGGCATGACGCTGCATCACCTGCGCGCAGACGCGGGCTATGCCGATGAGGTTCTGTTGACCGCGCCGCGCGCCGGCGGCCAGGACTATGTCGTACGTTGCGCCTTGCCGGCGACGCGTCAAATGGCCACCAGCGGGGATTGCCAGCGTGACATAAAACTCGGTCGCGACTTAACTGTGCTTTACCGGTTCTCCAGCACGCATCTGCCTGATTGGGACCATATTGATGCCGCTATTCGCCATTTTGTGGAAGAGCGACTTGTGAACGCTTCTGCGCCAGGTCGCTAGAATGATCCGATGTGGCGAAAGAAACGATTAATCATAAACGGATTGGTAACCCCGGACGGATAATTTGCTGAGAGAACGATCGCGCCGGGAGGGCGGCCGATCTCTCCAGTGTCCGAAATGCAAGCGAAGAGTAGAATAGTGCCAAGGTCAGTCTCCTCCGTATCACCATCGCGATCCCGCAATATTCTTATAAGAGCGATCACGGCGCTGTCTCTGGCGGCCGGTATCATTATGGCCGACTCGATCGATGCCGATGCGGAGGCTGCCAACTCAAAATACGCGGGTATCGTCGTTGACGCGAAAACCGGCAACGTTCTCTATAGCGAGAACGCGGATCGCCTGCAGTATCCGGCCTCTCTCACAAAGATGATGACGCTCTACCTGACCTTCGAAGCATTGGAGCAGGGGCGCATCCGCCTGGACACCTCGGTGCCCTTTTCCGCCCACGCTTCCGCCCAGGCGCCGACGAAGCTCGGTGTTCGCGCAGGTGGTACGATTTCCGTCGAACAGGCAATCCTTGGCCTCGTGACGCTGTCGGCCAATGACGCGTCCACTGCTCTCGGCGAGTTGCTTGGTGGCACAGAGGATCGTTTCGCCCAGCTGATGACCGCGAAAGCGCATGCGCTTGGTATGACGCGTACGACCTATCGTAATGCCAACGGCCTGCCGAATACCGCCCAGATGACGACTGCGCGCGACCAGGCCCGTCTGGGTATCGCACTTCGCCAGCATTTTCCGCAGTATTACGGCTATTTCTCCACGCAGAGCTTTAAGTTCGGAAATCGCATCATCCGTAGCCACAACCGTCTTGTCGGCTCCGTGCGCGGCGTCGATGGCATCAAGACGGGTTATACCCGGGCGGCTGGTTTTAATCTGGTTAGCTCCGTTCAGGTCGATGGAAAGTCGATCGTTGGCGTTGTTCTCGGCGGGGCTTCGACCCCTGCCCGCGACAATCAGATGCGCAAGCTGATCGCCGCCTACCTGCCCAAGGCATCCAGCCGCAGTGGTTCCTCGGATCTGATCGCCCAGACCGCGCCACAACCGGTAGCGCCCGTCGCCGAAACACGCGTCGCTTCGGCTGCACCTGAAATCAGCCTGCCTCGGACAGCGCCAACGCCGGATACCCGCGATCAAGCGGCTTCCGCGCAGGTTGCGTATGCCGACGTTGCCAAGTCGAAGTCCGACAATCCGCTCCTCCAGCAGGAAATGCCAGCACCGACGAAGGTCAAGACCCAGGCGATCAAGCAGGCATCTGTTGCTACGCCCACACCTGCTCCTGCCTATGTCCCGCCGGAACAGGGCGATACGTCTGTCGACGAACTGACGACCGCATCGACCAAGGAACCGCAGCTGGCCGGTTGGGCCGTTCAGATTGGCGTTTCTTCCAGCAAGGAAGGCGCGATGGACCTGCTCGACAGCGCCAAGAACAAGGGTGGCAAGTCCCTTCGTTCCGCAAAGCCTATCGCAGTCGCCAATGCCGGAAGCTACCGTGCTCGCTTCAGCGGTTTCGATGACCAGCGTTCTGCTGTGAACGCCTGCAACGCCCTCAAGCGCGCCGGCGTGAAGTGCTGGGCTACGGCCCAATGATCAGCTGACATGCCGCCCACTAGACCGGGCGGCATGTCACAGACGTCGTGATCGTGTGTTTGATCCGACGGAGTTCTGAGACTCGGTTTGTAATGCGTACGGGGATGAGAATGGCGATCAACGAGAATGTTCCGGAATTTCCGCCACATGGTCGGGTGACCGGCAAAAATCCGCGAGCCGGTTTGCACCCGCTACATGAAGCGGCTTTGCGACTGGCAGAGGTAGGATTGCAGCGGCAGAAGCCGAAATCGGCAAAGACCAAGGACCTGATCAATCTGCTACTGTGCCACGGCGCGCGGGCCTGGCGTTGCTCACAGGCGGAAACCAGTATCCACCTTCACGTCACCTGCCCGGAAGGTCGGGCACCGGTAACGTTGCGCCTGCGCTAAGCTAGTCAGAGCAGGCCGAGTTCGGAAAGCTCGCGGCGAAGGTCCGCGGGCATTTCCGCAATTCCTTCTCCAAGGCTATTCAGATCGCGCGGCACATCATCTTGCGGATAGTAGCGCCAGCCCTGGAACGCACGCTTCGGCTGGACTGCCGTTTCGATCACCTCGGGCCCCAGCACCAGATGGCAACGTGAGATTCCCTCGCCATCGGTAAAGGTCTGGATATCGAGCAGCTTCTGGCGCGCCTGCACCTGCCCCTTGATCACCCAGTAGAGCGAACCGCCGTCAAGCAACTCTTCGACCCGTTTCGGGACCATCCTCGTCGTATGCACGGAATGAGGCTCTAGCCCGGCCGCAATCGCCCTGAGAGACCGCTCGGCGACCCACTCACGCAGATCGTCGATCGAATCCGCGCCCACACACAGTTTAATGAGATGCAATGCCATGCCGCCGTTCAAATCCTTTTATCGGGCAGCGTCAAGCGGCAAGTCGCATGTTCACAAAGTCAGCATTCCACGACGTTGACGGCAAGACCGCCGGTAGAAGTCTCCTTGTACTTCTCGCTCATGTCGTTGCCGGTCTGCCGCATGGTTTCGATGCAGGCGTCGAGCGGAACGAAGTGTCTGCCATCGCCCTTGATGGCCAGTGAGGCAGCCGTAACTGCCTTGACCGCGCCGAGGGCATTTCGTTCGATGCAGGGAACCTGCACGAGACCCGCGACTGGATCACAGCTCATCCCAAGATGGTGTTCCAGCGCGATTTCGGCGGCGTTCTCAATCTGCTCTGGCGTCCCGCCCATGACCGCGGCAAGGCCGGCAGCCGCCATGGCGGCTGCGGAGCCCACCTCACCCTGACAGCCGACCTCTGCGCCGGAAATCGAGGCGTTGTGCTTGATGATCCCACCGACCGCAGCAGCGGTCAGAAGATAATCGCGGATGCCGTTCTGGTCCCAATCGTCGTGGAAATGCTCATAATAGCGGATCGTCGCCGGGATAACGCCCGCGGCACCGTTCGTCGGAGCGGTCACGACGCGACCACCAGCAGCATTCTCCTCGTTGACGGCCATGGCGTAGACGCTCAGCCAGTCGTTCGCGAGCAGCGGGTTGATGCGGTTGCTGCGCCATTCCTCCTGCAGCTTGTCGTGAATCGCGCGGGCGCGGCGGCGAACATTCAGCCCGCCCGGCATGATGCCATCGACCTTGAGCCCGCGTTCGATACACGAGCGCATTGCTTCCCAGATGCGATCAAGACCGGCGTCCAGTTCCTCGCGGCTACGCTGCGTTTCCTCATTGGCACGCTTCATCTGCGCGATCGAGAGGCCGGAGCGCGCGGCCATGTCGAGCATCTGCTTGGCCGAGGAGAAAGGATAGGGAACCTTAAGCGAATCGGACGGAGTCTTCTTCTTTGCACGCATCTGCTCGAGCTCGGTGTCGGTCACGACGAAGCCGCCGCCGACTGAATAGTAGATGCGCTTGACCAGCATCCGCCCGTCCTTGTCGAAGGCGGAAAGCGACATACCGTTGGCGTGGCCCGGCAACGGCTGCTTCTTGTCGAAGATCAGATCGGTCTTCGGCTGGAAACCATAACTCGGATGCCCCGGCGGCGAGATACGGCCGGAGCGCTCCACCTGGCTGATGATCCCGTCCATCTTGTCTGGATCTACGCTGTCGGGCTGCTCGCCCATCAGGCCGAGGACGACGGCCCTGCCGGTCCCGTGCCCGATCCCTGTATGCGCCAGTGAGCCGTGCAGGCTGACCTTTATGGACGCGACCTGGGCGCCAGAGGTCGGGCGCGGCCAGTCGTTTGACAGGATCAGATCGAGGAATCGATTGGCTGCAGTCATCGGACCCATCGTGTGCGAACTGGAGGGCCCGACACCGATCTTGAAGACGTCGAAAACGGAAAGGAACATGACTGCGTCCTGTATAGTTGCTGCGCAAACCTACGCTACCGGCTCCCACGATCCCGGCGATGGACCGACATGGCATTTCACGCGTGCGACATCTGTAAAACGAAGCGCTGCGACTTGCTAGTCATTGCGGCGTGCCACCGCATCTGTAGAGTGACGCGGCGACGGGAGCCTGATTCAATATAATGATGACGACAGCGGATTACATTGCACTGGTGTTCTTTGCAGCGATCTGGTTCGGCTATGCGCGCCTGCTGCAAAGCTCGAGTTTCTTCGGCCGAACCAGCCTCACCCACGCCATGCGGGAACGCCGGCGCGAGTGGATCTACAATTCGCTGCGCCGCGATTTGAAGATGATCGACACCCAGATCATGGCCGGCCTGCAGAATGGCACCGCATTCTTCGCCTCGACGTCGATTTTCGCCATCGGCAGCTGCTTTGCTCTGCTGGGGGCAACGGAGAAAGTCGACGCCGTCTTCGCTGACCTGCCCTTCGTCTTTCATAGCGGGCATGCTGTCTTTGAAATGAAGGTCGGCGGCCTCGCGGCGCTTTTCGGATACGCCTTTTTCAAATTCGGCTGGTCGTATCGCCTCTTCAACTACTGCACCATCCTCTTCGGCTCAATCCCGATGATGCGCGACAGCGAACACGATGTGATTGCCGCCGAGCGGGCGGCGGAACGCGTCATCCGCATGAACATCATTGCCGCGGGTCATTTCAACGAGGGGCTGCGCGCCATCTTCCTCTCGATCGGTTATCTCGGTTGGTTCATCAATCCCTATGTTTTCATGCTCACGACGACGATCGTGATCGTCGTTCTGACGAGGCGGCAGTTCTTCTCCGAGGCGCGGCTGGCGATCATGGACGCTCAACCGCCATCAAATCTCCACCGTTCTCCTATTCCCCGCGCCAAGCCGTCGAACGATGACAACGACGCATCCGAGGGATTGTGAATGACCGCTCTGGCGACGGAAACACATACGAGCGTTAAGCCGCCTCGCATTGGCTCGCTGGACACCGCGCGCGGTGTCGCCCTGCTGGCGATGGCGACCTATCATTTCACCTGGGATATGGAGTTCATGGGCTACCTCGCCGCAGGTACGGCTGAAACCGGCTGGCTGAAGCTCTATGCCCGCGCCATCGCATCGACCTTCCTGTTCATTGTCGGCGTCAGCCTGGTCCTCGCAAACACGCCGGAGATCCGCTGGCGCCCGTTCTGGAAGCGGTTTGCGATGATCACTGCCGCGGCGCTTGCGATCTCAGTGGTGACGCGCTTTGTTTTCCCCGGCGAATGGATATTCTTCGGCATTCTCCATTGCATCGCGGTCCTCAGCCTCCTGGGCCTTGCCTTCCTGCGTCTGCCCTTGCCTGTCACCATCGCCGCAACCGCTGCTGTTACCGCGGCATGGGTCGTGGATACGTGGGTCGCGCCCAACCTGTTGCGCTCGCAGATCTTCAATCCGCGTTACCTCGCATGGATCGGCCTGGCAGAGATGCCGCAACGGTCGAACGACTATGTCCCGATCTTTCCTTGGGCGGTGCCCTTCCTGCTTGGCATGACGACAGCTCTGCTTGCCATGAGGACGGGGCTTCCCGAGAGGCTTGCAAAGCTTGGCACGGGCTCAAGCCTGCCGGCAAGGGCGGGGCGTCATAGCCTCGCCTTTTACCTCATTCATCAGCCGGTGCTGATTGCAGTTGCCTACGGACTTTCCGTGATCATTCCGCCCGCTAAGCCGGACCCGGTCGAAACCTACCTGAGGCAATGCAATGCCTCCTGCATGATGCAGGAAGGTGAAGCGCTATGCCGCAGCTTCTGCCAGTGCACCCTCGATGCGCTGCAGACACAAAAGCTCTTCACGGAATTCCAGTCTGGCGCCGTCAAGCCGGATGACGGGCGGATCATGGCGTTGGCGAGCGAGTGCAGCGCCAACGCGCAATAGTCAGGTGCCGACGCCGATATCGGCCAGACGACCGAGGCATGCCTCTTCGATATTGTCGAGCTCGGCCAGGGTGTCGTCGATGTCCTTGCGCTTCTGGCGCAGGTCTTCGCGCTTCTCATCGACGCGCTTCATCAGGAGCTTCAGCTGGCCCAACTCGCCAGGCGGCTCCTTGTAGACCTGGATGATCTCGCGGATTTCCGCAATGGTGAAGCCGATACGTCGGCCTCGCAGGATTTCCTGGATTAGGCGGCGGTCTGCCGGACGGAACAACCGCGTGCGTCCACGGCGTTCGGGATGGATCAACCCTTCGTCTTCGTAGAACCTCAATGTACGCGTCGACACTCCAAACTCGCGCGTCAATTCGGTTATGCTATAGTACTTGCTGACCGGCATAGGCTCCCCACCATTAAGGGTGCCAATAATATTGACTTTTACGTAATAGTCAATTTCTGCGCGGAAATTCGAGCCGGCTAAATTCCGAACCACCATGTAGCGATACCGAGAAAGGCAAAAAAGCCCGTACAATCGGTTACGGTCGTGACAAAAACTGACGACGCAATGGCTGGGTCGGCTCCGACCTTATGCAGGAGCAACGGTAGCAGAATTCCGGCAAGGGCTGCCGCAAAAAGATTGATGATCATCGCGGCGCCGATCACGAAGCCCAGCTGATAGTCGTGAAACCAGGTGGCAGCGATGGCCCCCATGATGACGGAGAACAGCGCGCCATTGGCGACGCCGACCCCCGCCTCCCTGCGGATGATGCGCCCGGCGTTGTAGATATCAATGTCGCCGGTCGCCAACGCGCGGACGGTAACCGTCATCGTCTGCGTGCCCGCATTGCCGCCCATGGAGGCCACGATCGGCATCAGCACCGCAAGCGCAATCATCTTCTCGATCGATTCGTCGAACAACCCGATGACGCTTGCAGACAGCAAGGCCGTTCCGAGGTTGATCACGAGCCAGAGAAAGCGAGAGCGGACGGTTGAGAAAACATTGTCCGACAGCTCTTCGTCGCCGACACCGCCCAGACGCTTGATGTCTTCGTCGGCTTCCTCGTGAATGACGTCGACCACGTCGTCGATCGTGAGCACACCGACCAGCCTGTCGTTCTCGTCGACGACGGCGGCGGAGAGAAGGTCGTATTGTTCGAAAAGCTGGGCGGCCTCTTCCTGGTCCATCTCCGCAGGGATCGGATGATTCGTCTCCCGCATGATGGATTCGATCTTGGTTTGCCGCTTTGTCCGCAGGATCTTGTCCAGGTCGACGGCGCCCAATAGCTTGAATGTCGGGTCGATGACAAAGATCTGCGAGAACGAGTATGGCAGGTCTTCCTCGTCGCGCATGTAGTCGATCGTTTGCCCGACCGTCCAGAACGGCGGGACCGCGACGAACTCCGTCTGCATACGACGGCCGGCCGAGCTTTCCGGATAGTCGAGCGCGCGCCGCAGCCTCACACGTTCGGTAAACGGCAGCTGCGCGAGGATTTCTTCGCGATCCTCAGTGTCGAGGTCCTCGAGAATGTAAACGGCATCGTCCGAATCGAGTTCACCAATCGCTGCGGCGATCTGCTCGTTCGGCATCTGGTCGACGATCTCGCGGCGAATCGTTTCATCGACCTCGGTCAGCGCCGTCATGTCGAATTCGTCGCCGAGAAGGCGAACAAGCGCGAGCCGCTGGTCCGGCTGCAGCGATTCGAGAAGGTCGCCTATTTCGGATTCATGCAGGCGGGCGACGTGCTGGCGCAAGAAGATCGTGTCGCGATCGGCAATCGCGGCACCGACCAGCGCCAGGAAATCGCCCCGGACGTTGCCATTTTCATCATAGATGTCGGCATCGCCGCTGTCTGGACGCGGGCGGACGAGCTCTTCTGCGTCGTTCGTCATGGTTGCCGCCCTCGCATCCCGTTTGAAGTTCAATGACTAAGCGCCGAATTATATAGCTTCGTGCTAGCTGAAAGCTTGAAGTCCGTCCAGCCGCAAACGCCTCGCGCGGATGACAATGCGCGTGCGCAGCGATAGTTTCCGCGCATCTCAAAACAGGAACTTTACCAGTGGCTGTCCGACCCTTATTGCGCTTTCCCGACATTGGCCTGAAAACCGTTTGCGAACCCGTCGAAATCTTTGACCAGAGGCTGCGCGACCTCGCGGACGATTTGCTGGATACGATGCGGGCGGCGCCAGGCGTCGGTATCACTGCTGCGCACATCGGCGTCTTTCTGCGGGTGGCCGTCATTGAGCTTGGCCGAAACGAAGGCGTGCGCCACTACGTCAATCCGGAGATTGTGTCAGTGTCAGACGACACGATTCGCCATGTTGAAGGGAGCGTCTCCATGCCCGGTATGACTGATGAGGTCGTCCGGCCAAAGGCAATTCGTGTTCGATACCGTGATCTGACGGGCGTCGTTCACGAGGAGGAAGCGGAGGGCTTCCTCGCCGTCTGCATCCAGCACGAAATTGACCAGCTCGACGGCATCTTTTGGATACAGCGCCTTTCCAGGCTCAAGCGCGAGCGGCTGGTCAAACGGTGGGAGAAGTTACGAAAGTAGCCCCGGCTGAGTGCAAATTAATCTTCTTCTGGTTGTGTAAACACGGTAGCGCGCGCTTTCCGAATGAGAGAGAATGTTCCATCACGAAACGGTCAATTTCGGTCGCGGATCTGTGATTTCATTTGATAAAACGGCACCGTTCGCGTGATATTTTGCCCGCATTCTTGCCGCAATTTGAGCGCGAACTAACTCCTGCCGAGGGTTTGGTGTCGTTGTCAATGCAACGATGAATTGAGGAGTTATCCCATGCGTTTCAGATTTGCGGCCGCCGCTTCCGTTCTTGCCCTCAGCCTCGGCCTAGGAAGTGCAGCCTTTGCCCAACAGTACTCGAACGACTACAGCAACGACAGCGACGGGTTTGCGCCCGTCCAGATGACGGCGAAAAAGCCAATTCACTACGCCAATCGCAAGGCACCGGAATATTCCAACGACTACACGAATGACAGCGACGGATTTGCACCAGCCCGGATGTCGGCTCCCGTCGACAGGATGACAACGGGAAGCGTCCGGCGCCTGCCCGACTGCGACTACATGAGGACGAACTCCGGGGTGCATACGGCTGGCGGCGATAGCGGAGCGTCACATACCGATGCCTGCCGCGACATCGGCGACAAATAGCAATCGATTGCCGAGGGCCGGTCATCCGGCCCTTTCTTCATTGCGTCACCCCTCGGTGACTGTTTCACCAAAAACCGATTCGAATGCCTGTCGAAGCCGGATGTCGACATCAGTCATCATGACCGGTAGGCCGAGGTCGACCAGACTCGTGACGCCATGGGCGGAAATCCCGCATGGAACGATTCCGCTGAAGTGATCGAGATCGGGTTCGACGTTCAGCGACATTCCATGAAAGGTCACCCATTTCCGCAGCCGGATCCCCAGTGCCGCAATCTTGTCTTCTGCCATCGTGCCGTCGGGTAGAGCCGCCTTGTCAGGCCTGCGAACCCAGACACCGACGCGGTCCTCGCGCCGTTCGCCGCGGACGTTCATCGAATCAAGCGTGCGAATGACCACTTCCTCGAGCGCGGCAACAAAGGCACGCACGTCCTGACGCCTACGCTTCAGGTCCAGCATCACGTAAGCAACACGCTGGCCCGGCCCGTGATAGGTATATTCGCCGCCGCGTCCTGTTGCGAAGACAGGGAACCGGTCGGGCTGGACCAGGTCTTTGGCATCTGCGCTCGTTCCCGCCGTGTAGAGAGGCGGGTGCTCCACGAGCCAGACGAGCTCGTCGCCGCCGTCTGCGATCGCCGCGACCTCGCGCTCCATGTTTTCCACAGCCTCCTCATAGGGCACGAGGCCGTCGGCGATCCGCCATCGGACCGGCCGCGAGCCTTCTCGGGGCATCATGGAGAATTCAAGATCTGTGCGTAGCATGGCCATTCCTTGTGCTGCGGCTGCGGAGGCAGCGCTGCGAAGGCCTATATGGTCCCGTTTCGAGGACGATTCAAATGCTGTGATTTCTTTTGAAAAAATCTGTCATATCGCCCTTGTGTACCGGAAATGCTTTTGCTACATGCTGCCCCGCCGGCACAAATCGGCACCTACCACGATGCGGTCGTGGCGGAATTGGTAGACGCGCAGCGTTGAGGTCGCTGTGGGGCAACCCGTGGAAGTTCGAGTCTTCTCGACCGCACCATTCAATCCAATGGGATTGATAGCATTGAACCTGATGAGGCGCGTTTGCGGCCCAGTGTTTAAAACTCCTCACAATCTTTGCATAGATTTGCGACGATGCTCCCGGCAGGCCATGAGGCTCTGTTTCCAACGGAGTCAGTCTATATCGGCTGTTGCCCCTGCTGTGGCAAGCTCGGCTCCCATCTTTGCAGCGACTGCCGGTTCTGGCATTCCCCTACTTGATTCGGGCGAGCAGCCGCCCTGCTGACGACATGTCCTCGGCGATTCGCGGGATCATCAAAAGATCGCGCAAAAGAGCGCACTCATGGCGCGATACGATCGTCACGGCCGAACGCACCAGACCCTCAAGATATACTTGTGTTGGGGATGCGAGCGCCTACCTATCGGCGTAATCTAAGTCCGGAAAAAGCGCGTGCTTTCAAACAGGGTTGCCAAAAGGCTCTTTGCCTTCGCGCTGTCCGCATAACCTTACGGGAGTTGTATCCTCAGGCTCATGATACGACCTAATCGAGAGCGTGAGAAGCTATGTCATCCACAACACAAATGACCTCTGACCGAAACAACGATCCTGTTCAGCTGGACCTGGATAGAATCAGAGATTCAGCCTGCTCGCATTTAGGATCGATTGACGTCCTCGTTGACCAGCTGCGGGTAGATAGCCAACGCGTTTGCCGCCGGGCGAGCGCCGTGAATGGTGCTTCGGCTCTCGTGGTCGCACCAAACCCCGACGGGCCGCCATTTAGGGAGCACCAGTTCTCGAGCGGATCACCCCGCGCCGCAGACCGGTTGAGCGGGCGCACTACGTCACGCCGGATTGGGGGCGCCACGTTCTCATTCATCCTTCGACAAAACGACATAGGCAGCCGCAAGGAAGACTGCCCCGGCGAACAATGACCAGGTTTGTGCTGATGAGAAAACGATGAATATGCATCCGACGCTAATTGCGATCATAGATGATGACGAAGCAGTGAGGGAATCGCTGCTCGATCTGCTGGAGGTGTCTGGCTATTCCGTGGTGACATTCGCGTCGGCCGCCGAGTTCCTCGCATTCCCTCGAATCCCGGATACGAAGTGTCTTGTCCTCGATATTTCGATGCCTGGCATGAGTGGGATCGACCTCAGCAATGAGCTACGACGGCGGAACATCACCATACCTGTTGTGTTCATGACCGGTCACGCTCAGGATGCGCTTATCAAAGAAGCAAAACGCACCGGTCTCTGTCTTTTCAAACCATTTGCTGGTGGCGAACTCCGCTCAGCCATCGAAGCCGCGGTCACGGTCTGACCGATCGGAACCCATTGGGAAGGCTATTATGCCCGGGCCGCCTCGGCTTTCACCGGTAGCGAGAAGACGAATTTTGCGCCATTCGGATCATTTTTCTCGACCCAGATTCTCCCGCCATGGGATTCGAGAATCGACCTGCAGATCGCCAGCCCCATGCCCATCCCCTGCCCCTTTGTCGTAAAAAACGGCTCGAAAATGCGGTCAGGATTGTCGATGCCCGGACCATTGTCGGCGATCTCCGTGTGAACCCAGTCTTCATCACGGCGCACGCGCAGCTGCAGGAGGCGGCGATCTGGAGCCGCATCCATCGCTTCCATCGCATTCCGGATAAGATTGACGAGGACCTGCTGGATTTGAATGTGATCGAAGAACAGCGGCGGAAGATCGCTGTCGATACGCGAGTTTATCCGGACGCCTCGTCTCAGTGCCTCTTCTGCCATCAAGTCGCGCGCTTCGGTAACCACGTTACCAAATGCGTTGACACGACGTGAGTCGTCGGAATGCTTGAAAAGCGCCCGAATGCGGTTCACGACGTCCGTCGCGGTATTCGCACTTCTCACAACACGATCCAGCGCCTTCTGGGCTCGCTCCATATTCGGCGGTTCTGCGTTCAGCCACCGCTGGCACGCGTCGGAACTGGAGATCATCGCCGCGAGCGGTTGACCTATCTCGTGCGCGATCGATGCGGTGAGCTCAGCCAGGCTCGCCGCCTGGCTGGCCCTGGCAAGGTTCCTCTGGGCTAGTCGCAGTTCCTCCTGCGCACGAAGCCAATCGTCGATGTCGAGGCACACGCCGTTCCATTGAACGATTTCACCTTCCGCATTGTACATCGCCAGTGCCCGGGTCTCCATCCAGCGATATTCTCCGTCGAACCGCCGCATTCGGTGCCTCATCGCGTACGGCTTTCCTGTCGGCAGCGACTGGCTGTATTTTCTCTTAACGGCGGGGAGGTCCTCGGGATGGATGATCGCTTCCAAGGTGGCGTGGAGGCTCTTACCGGTTTCTGCATCTTCCTCAATCCTGAAGCCCAGATATTCGCTCAGCTTCTGGCTGCGATAGATCGGCCTGCCATCAGGGGCCAGGCAGTAGATGAGTGCCGGCAGTGTCTCCACCAGCTGATGAAGAGAGTGCTCGCTCTCCCGCAGCGACTGTTGAATCCGCATCTCCTCATCGACATCAACTGAAAGGCCATACCATTCAACAATAGTGCCGTTAGTACCGCGCAGGGGCTCGAACCTGTCGGCCGTCCAACGAAAAGTTCCGTCTTTCCGTCGTCGGCGATATCTCATTGAGAATGCGTCGCCCTTCTGAATGCATTGGAGAGCCTGACCTCGAACCTGCGCGACGTCGTCCGGATGGATCAAGTCCAGCGCGGCCTTCGCGAACTCCGAAAAGCTCGCCTTCGACAATCCGGCTTCTTCGAGAAAGCGCTTGCTTACGTAGGAAAGCTCTCCCGCGGCTGTCCAACTGCAGATGTGGACCGGCAAGGCATCGATCAAGCGTTGCAGGTGCCATTCGCTTCGCCTGAGCGCCTCCTCAGTGGTGACCTGATCGTTGACATCGTGACAGAGGCCGTACCATTGGACGATGCGGCCATCGTGGTCTCGCACCGATTCCGCACGGCTGGACATCCACCTGTAAACGCCGTCATGGCGACGCAGGCGATATCTCATGAAGAAGCTCTCGCCCGTTACCAGGCTCTGATTGAGCGCGCCACCGAACTCTTCCGCATCTTCCGGATGAATTGCCATCTCGATCATGGCGTCCAGTCGGCTGAGGCCAGGTATCTGGATATCGCTGACGTCCCGGCCGAGATAGTCGATCATTCTCTTGTTGAAGAAGCTCGGTTCTCCCTCGGGCGTCAGCCGCCAAAGATGGCTCGGTACGGAATCCACCAACAGCGAGAGTTCGAGCTCCCGGTCATGCAAGGCGTCGACAGTTTTTCGGTCGCTATCGATATCTAGCGAGGTCCCGTACCAGCCGACGATGTCGCCAGAGTCGTCCAGGATGGATCGACCGGAGCTTCGTACCCAACCAAAGCCGGTCCTGCGTCTGATGCGAAATTCACTGTCGAACGGATACCCTGACCGAAGGCAATGCCGCCACTCCCCGGCAACACGTTCGTAGTCGTCGGGGTGAACCAGTTGCTTCCAGGCCCCCTCTCCCTCACTCCACCACGCATTCAGGTCTTCCGGGGTCTTCGCGAGCGCGAGCTGCAGATCATGGGACAGATAGGTCCACCTCCCGCTGGCATCCATAGCCCAGCCATTGCCTGACAGTTTCTCGACGGTCTTGGCGGCTCCCATGGGCGAATTAACAGCTGTAGCAAGGCCCGGCGCCATGGTTTGCTCTCCCCTGAGCGGCACTGTAGTTGCTCGCACTGCTTTTTACGCCCGCTTTAGGGTTCAGTCCAACCGAGTGGCGTTCCGATCACGAGTGTTTGAAGAGGTCGCGCGCACCCGCCCAACGTGTGAGTTACGCCGGCAAGCGGGACATCTCATGCCACCGCAGCAAACGGGAACCTTCAAGTCTTTTTGGAATTTACGGACTACCACGAACGAGGCTGTCGTGATCCGTAGGCTGAAATCCGGCGAGTATCGGCTCTATTCACGCAAGGTCGATCCAAAGACCCACAAGCGCAAAAATCTCGGCACGTTCAAATCACGCGAAGCGGCTGAGAAGCACGAGCGCGAGGTGCAATATTTCAAGCATCATGTTTGAGGTGAAGCGTCCGCGATCAGATGCACGCAGACACGACGCACGCGAAATGGGTGCGTTACGCACAGCATTTGTCGTGAGCGGATGAACGCTTTTTGATGTCGCCAGAGGGGAGTATTTTTACCTGCAGACTGTCAGAATCTGGTGATTGGAGGGGATGGTGCCCGTAGACCGCAGTAGCAAATTCTTGCTCGTTTTGGCGGTCGCAACGTGTCAGATGATCTTTGCACCAAGAACTGATGCTGCAGACGATACCGTTCAAATCGACAGCGGAATGCTGCGAGGTGAGACGATAGGCACGGTCATTAGCTTCAAAGGTATACCCTACGCCGCTCCGCCTGTTGGTAATCTGCGATGGCGCAATCCAACGCCGGTGTCGAAATGGAATGGCGTCAGGGAAGCGCGGAGCTTCGGTCCTTCATGCGTGCAGGCCGATGATTTGCCAAAGTCCGAAGACTGTTTGACTCTCAACATCTGGACACCAGTCAAACGTTCCAGGACACCGCTTCCGGTTATGGTTTGGATACACGGCGGCGCTCTTGTACACGGGAATACCCTTCAGTATCCCGGCGACCAGCTCGCCGCGCAGAGAGTTGTGTTCGTCAGCATGAACTACCGCCTAGGACGGTTGGGTTTCTTCGCTCATCCTGGGCTCACAGAGGAATCTCCTGATGAACCGGTCGGTAACTATGGTTACATGGACCAGCTTGCAGCATTGAAATGGGTGCAACAGAACATCAAGGCCTTCGGCGGCGATCCGAAGAGGGTGACCATATTCGGAGAGTCAGCAGGCGGCGGCTCGGTGATGGCTCACATGGTGTCGCCTTTGTCGCGAGGGCTCTTCCAGGCAGCCATTTTGCAGTCGCCGGGCGCTCCCACGGCGCGTGCCCAAAGCTTGCCGCTGTCATCGCTGAAGCAAGGGGAGAAAGCCGCGTTGGACTTTGCCGACTCTCTCGGAATCACTGGCACCGATTCCGGCGCTCTCGCAGCGCTCCGGGCGCTACCTGCTGAAAAGCTGACCGAGGGTGCATCGGCACCAGAGGCGCTGGCGGGAATGTCGACAAGCAAGCCGGTCATCGGCATTTCAGGACCTATCCTTGATGGACAGTTTTTGCTCGAAACGCCCGAGGCGGCCTTCGCAGCAGGACGTCAAGCCCCAGTGCCCGTCATTGTCGGAGCGAATAGTCGTGATCTTGGTATCGGCCAGGCCGCGACGAAAGACGACCTGTTCCAGATATTCGGGAAGGCTGCGGCAGAGGCTCGCGCGCTTTATGATCCCGGGAACCGAGAGACGCTCGAAGAGCTCAGACAGCAGCTTTTCGCAGACAAGACGATTGTCGAGCCGTCTCGCCATCTCGCTGACGAGATGATCCGAGCAGGTCAGCCGACCTGGTGGTATCGCTTCTCCTATGTCGCCGAGGCGCTGCGCGATGATCCGAAATGGAAAGGCACTCCGCACGGCTTTGAGACTCCGTATATGTTCGACATCCCAGCCGCATTGGTGAAAGACAAGGTTACGCCTGCCGACTGGGCCATGGCCGCACTTGCGAGTGGCTATTGGGTCGATTTTGCAAGAAAGGGCGATCCCAATGGTGGCTCACGGCCATATTGGCCCATCTACGACCCCAATACCGATAAACTCATCAACTTCACCAACGACGGCGCGATCGTAGGGCCCGATCCGCTGAAGCCCAGGCTCGACCTCTGGCAAAGATATTGGAACGAGCAGAACTGAGGCTGCGGCGCCTAAATGCACGAAACGCCTACTCAAAATGCTATTCTGGGAGGCCGGCGCAGCGCAGTCCGTCAAGGAAACGTTGCCGATCGGCGTCGTATTTGTAGGCCAGCCTCTTGCCCCGTTCCGCGACAGAAAAGTCCGGCTTCGCTTCGAGTGCCATCGCAACATGCTTGGAAAAGCGAAGTCGAGCTTGTTCTTGGCCTGCTCGTGCACATTGGCGGCAATGCAAATTCCTCCCGGCTCCGCCAGCCCCTGCAGGCGATCGGCAATATTGACCCCGTCCCCCTGAATGTCATCGCCTTCGACAATCACATCCCCAAGGTTGATGGCCATGCGAAATTCAAGTCGACGATCGGGTTGCCTGTCCGCATTGCGTTCAACCTCAATGTGCTGCATGTCTGCGGCGCAGCGAACGGCATCGACGACACTATGGAATTCCACCAACAGACCGTCGCCCATGAGCTTGACCAGGCGACCGTGATGGGCACTGATCGTTGGCTCGAAGACCTCATGCAGGTCTATAACAGAAGGTTCAGGCCTGTTGCTATTTCCGGTTCCTCCCGTTTCCAAGCGGATAGCCGACCAGCAAGGCCACGGTGCAGAAAGCGTTCGGATCTTCGTCATGCAACGTTCGCTTACTTGCCTGCGAAAATTGCGATCGCTAATATGCCATGAGCAAATGAGCTGTCCGGGGGACGTTCATGGCCAATGCTCCTCATATGCAGACAGGCGAACCTCTGGTTCAGCAGACCGTCCACGTGGTGGAAGACGACGAGCAATTTCGCATTTCACTTATAGATCAGCTCGAGTCGCTTGGAATTCACGCCTTGGGCTTCGATGCGGCCCTCGATTTCTTCAGCCACGCTTCGCAGGATGCAGGCGGCTGCATTCTGCTCGACGTGCGGCTACCCGATCTGAATGGCATCGAATTCCAGAAGGAACTGAAGACGCGTGGATACGACCTTCCCGTGGTCTTCATGACGGCACACGGGGACGTGACAACGAGCGTCAGTGCCATGAAGGCGGGCGCTGTGGACTTTCTGCCAAAACCGTTGCAGCGACATGAGGTTGTCGAGGCGATTACAACCGCCTTCACGATCGATCGGGAGCGGCAGACCCAGCGAGCGTATCGCAAAGAAATACTGGAGCGAGCTGCCACCCTCACCCCACGCGAAGTCCAGATCATCGGACTCGTCGTGGGCGGGTCGATGAACAAGCAGATCGCCTTTGAACTCGGCATCAGCGAAATCATGGTGAAGCTCCATCGTGGGCGTGCCATGAAAAAGATGCGGGCGGCGTCCCTGGCGGAGTTGGTTCGGCAGTTCGAATATCTCAGCCACTAGTATTCTGCGCTGGAGGCTGGCGGGTGTTCCGGCGTTGTCGCTTCGTACCCGCCGGATCAACGGATCTGGAGCTTCTCGACTTTGCGAACAAGGTCGGCAAGAGAGCGAGCCTGCATCTTTCGCATCACGCTCATCCGATGGAGCTTCACAGTCATCTCGCTGATCCCGAGTTCAAAGGCGATCTGTTTGTTCATAAGCCCACTGACAACGGCCAGCATGACCTCATGCTCTCGCGGGGTCAGCGTGTCGACCAGTGACCGGACATGAGCTTGTTCGGCTTCAATCTTTCGTCTTTCGCCATCCAGTTGAATTGCGAGATCCACGGCATCGAGTAGATCCCGGTTGACGAATGGCTTCATGATGAAATCGGTGGCTCCCGCCTTCATGGCTCTGACGCTCGCCCGAACGTCCGCGTGGCCGGTCAGAAATATCACGGGCATCCTGCTTCCCATGGTGATGAGTTCGCTTTGGACATCCAAGCCGCTGCCTTCGGGCATTCGAAGGTCGACCACGACACAGCCGGGCGCGGTCGTGTCAACAGTCTTAAGGAAATCAGGACCGCTGGAGTAGGCAGAGGCGCGCCTGTTCGTGATCATGAAGAGATCGAGCAAAGACTCCCGGATCTCCTTGTCGTCGTCGATGACGTGAACGATAGGTTCGGCGGATAAACCCGCCTTCGTTGTCAGGCTTTCCATGATCTCACCTCGACTAAAAGGCGAACGCTCACCAATCGCACTCCCGATGTTGAAGGGCCGGTTCCCGCTCGCCCCTCTCGTGATGGGTTCGCCGCTCGCGGAATTGTGCTCACCGCCAACTTATCACGGGTTAGAGATCCTGGGATGGTAAACCTTGGTTTACGTCCCGGGGGGGGCGACCTAGGGAGCCGCAACGACCGGCGACAGTGCCGGCCCGATCACCCCAAACCTTGGTTTGCATTGACCTTCTTCGACCAACAACCGAATCTAACAGCACCCCAAAAATCGAGACGGATCGAATGAGACAGCAAACTACGAGGGGCATGAGATGAAGATCGCGGTTATCGGCGCAAGCGGCATGATGGGATGCAAGATCGCTCGCATCCTTGAACGCGATGGATTCGACATCACAAGAGCCTCTACGAGCACAGGCGTCAACGCCTACACGGGTGAAGGCGTGGAACGTGCACTGTCCGGAGCAGATGTCGTCATTGACGTGACGAATACCGGATCATTCGGAGAGACCGATACACTCGACTTCTTCAGGAAAACAAGCGGCAACCTTCTGTCCGCCGCGAAAGCTTCCGGAGTGACACACTACCTTGCGCTGTCGGTTGTTGCTGTCGATCGACTGGTGGAGAACGATTATTTTCGCGCAAAGCTGGTGCAGGAAAACCTGATACGAGCCTCCGGGTTGCCATTCACGATTGCACGCTCGACGCAGATGTTCGAGTTCTTCAATGGGATTGTCGATGCAAGCGCCGTGGACGAAACGCTGAGAGTGCCTTCTGTTCGTGTCCAACCGATAGCTGCCGACGAAGCGGCTGGCGCGATTACCAACTTGGCGACCGCGAAGCCGTCGAACTCAATTGTTGAGATCGGCGGCCCCGAAGCTTTTGAACTGGTGGAAATCGCGCAGGAGCTTCTTACCGCCGCGGAAGACCCCCGTCCGGTCGTCCTCGACCCTACTGCCCGCTATTTCGGCGTTGCCCTCTCGAAGGACGGCCTTCTACCCTCTCGCATGATCGCAACAGGGACGCTTTCCTTCCACGAGTGGCTGTTCACGAGCATGTCCGTGCAAGATGTCGCGTGAGAGATTATGGGAAATTCGCGGTCTCGATGGACGCTACCCCTGCCTCGTGCGGAGACGCTCGGCGTAGTTCGCATCCAGATGTCCGACACTGACCGGTAGGAGGTTCTCGTAACCTTCGCGCAACTCGCTTTCGTTGAGCCATCCTTTGCCGCTGGGATCGAGCTTGTTCCAATGCTGCTCAGCGGTTGCAGGATCGAACACACGATTGTCGATCTTCGCAAGGCGTGCCTGTGAATCCATGTACTCGCGCTTAGTGACAGTGCTGTCCTTGTTGCTGTCGGCCCAATCGAGTTGCTGTTTGGTCAGGCGCGCGTAAAAATCATCGATGAGTTGATCGTCCGAACGAACGGCCGGGGCCTTGGGCGCCGACACAACTTGCAGCTTTTCGTCGGAAACAGACGGTGCTTTACGCGACGTTGGCATCATGAGGCTGTAGATCGAACTATCAGAATTTACTCGCACGTTTTTCATTCCTCCATATCGACGTGATGTGGAAGATAAGTTGCAACTTCAGATTGCTCCAAGCTTGCACAGTCGGCTGTAGCAGTCAGTGCGCGCCACCCTCGGAGAGCTGGACGGGCTTCTTCAGCAGGAGCGAGGCAAGCAAGGCCACGACGAGCGCCACCCCCAACAGGAAGAAAGTATCGCTGAAGGCCATGATGTTGGCCTGTTTCCTGATTCTGAGCGCGATCGCGACAACGGCCTTGTGTGTCGCCATTGCTTGGTCGCTGACGCCGTGGCTCATGAAATAGGCCGTCAACTGCGCGACACGATCACGAGTCGCCTCCTCAAAGGCGCTGACCGCATTGGTCAGAATGTTGGAGTGAAATTGCTCCCTCTTCGTCAGGAAAGTCTGCAGGGAAGCAATTCCGACAGCGCCGCCGAGATTGCGCATCATGTTGAACAGCGCAGACGCCGAACCGGCGTTCTGCTCTTCGATACCCGCTGTTGCAATCGCCGAAAGCGGAGTGAAGACGAGCGCCTGTCCGACCGCACGCACGACATTCGGCCAGAAAAGCTGGTCGCTCCCGTAATCAGCGGTCATATAGACATTCATGAAGTTCGAGGCCGCAAAGAGACTGAATCCGACGACGATCAGCAAACGGACGTCGAAGACCTTCATCATCCGCGGTACAAGCGGGATGAGCAGAAGCTGAGGTATGCCCGTCCAGGCAAGAACGACCCCGATCTGCTCCGAATTGTATCCTTGAACCCGTGAGAGATAGATCGGCAAAATGAAGGCCGAACCGTAGAGTGCCATTCCCAGCAGAAAATTGGCAACGACACCGAAACCGAAATTGCGGAGCAGGAGAAGCCGCAGGTTCAGAAGCGGGTGAGCCGACTTTATCTCGATGATGAGAAAAAGCGTAAGCGACACCACGGCAATGACCGATAGCCGAACGATGAAGTCGGACCCGAACCAGTCTTCCTTGTTCCCTTCCTCGAGCACCGTCTGCAAGGCTGCTAATCCAACGGCCATCGTGACGATGCCCGGCCAGTCGCCCTTGGCAAGCAGACCCAAATTCATCGGGGCGGGCTCCAGAGATACGAAGAGCATCGCAATCATGAGCGATCCAGGGACCAGATTGACGTAGAAGATGAACTCCCAACCGTAGTTCTCCGTCAGGTAGCCCCCGATCGTCGGTCCTATGGCGGGAGCAAAGGTTGCCGACAGCGCAAACAGCGCGAGGCCCATCGGTTGCTTGGGTTTCGGCAACAACGTGATGATGATGGTGAATGCCATGGGGATGAGGACGCCGCCGGTAAAGCCCTGGATCGCGCGCAGCACGATCATCTGTTGCAGATTAGCGGTAAAGGCACAGGCAACCGAGAAGACCAGAAACAGGGCGGCGTTGACTAGGAGATAGGTGCGGACAGAAAAGACGCGCGCCAGCCAGCCCGTGAGGGGAATAACGACAATCTCGGCGATCAGATAGGAGGTCGATATCCACCCTCCATCGTCCTTCCCGGCTCCTATGGCTCCCTGGATGTCTGCCAGTGATGCGTTGACAATCTGAATGTTCAGGACGGCCATGAACGCGCCGAGCGTTGAGCCGACCACCGCGCACCACATCCGAAAAGCACTCAGCGCGGGCTCGACCGATTTCGCAAACTGCTGATTGCTGTTGGCAGGGATCAGAAGAGTAGCCATGAGACCTCACTCCTTCGGGCTTCCATTGACTGCCGATCACGACCATGGAAGCACCGATCCTCATATTCCTTCCGACATCCGGGTGGCCTTGGTATCCACTTCAGGCTCCACCGACATTCCGGACCGGAGCTTGCCGGCGATACCCTCGTCATCAATGAGGATCTTGACCGGAATGCGCTGCACGATCTTGGTGAAGTTTCCAGTCGCGTTGTCGGGTGGAAGCAACGAAAATTCCAGGCCGCTGGCGGGCGAGATGCTGTCGACGTGACCCTTCACCGTAAGATCCGGAAAGCTGTCGACCCTGATCTCGACGGTTTGGCCGGGGCGAACGTAAGTGAGTTGGGTTTCCTTGAAGTTCGCGACAACATACACGGCATGGAGCGGAACCACCGCCATGAGCTGGGTGCCGGACGAGACGAACTGGCCAACACGGATCGACCGCGCACCAACGGTTCCGTCGACTGCTGCAACAATGCTCGTATAGGAAAGGTTGAGTTTGGCCTGCTGGACGGCCGCCTCGGCTCGATCTCGCTGGGCTACGATCTGGTCGCGCTGTGTGCTAAGGACTCGCACTTTGTTCTGTGCGGCAACAAACGCGGCCTGATCGCGCTCTACCGCTGCAGACGCCTGATCCAATATGGACTGGCTCTGTTCGGCGCGCGACAGAGTACCGGACCCATTTGATGTCAGCCGCGCATTTCGCGCCGCATCAGATTTTGCAAAGTTATAGGATGCTTTCGAGACATCGACTGAGGCCCTCGCCTGCTCGATCACGGATGCCTGAAGTTCAATCTGCGCATCCAGGTTGGCAATGGCGGCCTCCGCACCTTGCAAGTCTGCGCGTGCCGAGTTGAGAGCGATCTGGAAATCGCGATCATCGATTGTTGCGAGAACCTGACCGGCTGTGACTGGGTCATTGTCGCTGACCCGCACGTCCTTGATATAGCCGGCCACTTTGGGGGCGACGGTCGTGTAGTCGGCCTTCACGTAGGCGTTGTCGGTAGACTCGATGAAGCGCCCGGCTGTCCAATAGTAATGGCCGTATCGAACACCAAACGCCGCGCCTGCGAGCAGGACCAAGGCGAGAGATCGTCTCTTCCAGAGGCTCCTGTTCGACTTCGCGGGCACTGTCGGCTTCAACGTATCGACAGGAGTCCCATCGGTGGTTCCTCTGTCAGTCTCGGCGGCTTTCTCGAAGGTATCCTGGCGAGGCAATTCGACCATCTTCCTTCTCCTGGCAATCTCCCGCGTTCAAAAACGCAGGCCCGGCGGCGGGGTGCCGCCAGGCCGTATCTGGTCAGGCAGCTGCCTGGGGACGTTGTGCAAACCACGTTTTGACGTCCAGCTTGCCAAGCTTGGCTGGTCCGAGAGGAACCAAGGACTGGTCATCGACTAGCGAACCGAAGTACCTGGCCTGGGGATCGACGACGACCGTTCGCTTGTCGCCGATAGCGGTGAGATAGCCCTTAACGAAATCACTCAGGGGCTTCTTCTCAGGCCCTGCGATTTCGATGGTTCGGTTCTCGGCAGCACCAGCAGCGGCCTCAGCGACGAAGCCTGCAACCTCGTCCGCAGCAATTGGCTGGAACGCGCCGTGCGAAACGTGGACTGTCCCATCGACGGTCGCGCTATCGGCAATCCCGCCCAGGAATTCGAGGAACTGGGTGGAGCGGACGATGGTGTATGGGATGCCACCCTTCTTGATGAGGTCTTCCTGAGCAACCTTGGCCCGGAAGTAACCGTTCTCGGACGATCTCTCGATGCCAACGATGGAAAGCGCGACGTGGTGGTCGACGCCTGCCGCGCGCTCTGCTTTGAGCAGGTTTGTTGTTGACGTTTGGAAGAACGAGAGAACGGCGCTCGGCTCAAATGACGGCGAGTTGGTGACGTCGAGTACGACGTTCGCGCCGGCAAGTACGTCGTCGAGTCCCTCGCCTGTGAGTGTGTTGACCCCGGTCGACGGGGACGACTGCACTACATCGTGTCCCTGCTTGCGCAGGCGCTCCGCAACTTTCGTTCCAACGAGGCCCGTGCCTCCGATGATGACGATTTTCATGGTTCTATCCTTTGAGACTGGATATCCACCGAGGACATCTCAGGTTTTGAGATTGAGGCAGTAGCAGGCGGCACTGCCGTCGCCTCCTCCCGCCCCACAGTAACTGCTTACTTGTCGGGGGTCGTCAGCTCCGTCTCGGCCGTGTCGACGACGAATACGGCAAGAATCTTCGCAGGCTTCGTGTTGCTCGCATTCGCGCTGACTTTATGGTGATCGCCGGAGACTTCGATCCAGTTTTCACCGGTCTTGTAGACCTTGACCGGGCCATCGTTGACCTGGCTCTTGATGCTGCCTTCGATCACGGTGGCGTAAATGAAGGCGCTTTTGGCGTGCGTGTGCGAGGGATTGGACCCGCCGGGACCGTATTCGACGAGCACGCCGCGCACGCTTTTTCCGGGTACGTTCGGAAGCACGTGGTCGAATACGATCGAGACCTTGGCATTGTGGGGTTTATCCGCGGCTACGGCAGGCACAGCCATCAGCGTTGCGCAAAGCAAGCCACTTGCGAGCCTTCGCATGGCAATTCTCCTTCGTTGACGTCATTGATTGTGACCGAAGCCGATCCTATGCGACGGGCATTGGGCACAATAGATATACGAAGGTTTGCCAAATCTATACGAAGGTTTGCCGAACCGACCGCGCCGGTTTGGGTCGATCGGATCGGCCGCCTGACTCTTGCCGCAGAGCGAACATGACCGGGCACGCCAGCGCGGGTGCCGACCGCGGTGTCAAAAACACACCAATTTGGACTAGTTTAGGCTTCCGTTGGGATGGGGTCGCCTTGATCGAGCCTCAAGGGTTCAGGTGTTCCCGGTGCGCGCGAAAGATCGACCGAATTCCTTTGAGCAAATCCAGTCTGCGCCGCTCATTGTGGATTGTCGGTACCCCGGAATTCACCCCGAGCCCTTCGCGATGAGCAAGATGGGCAGCGAGGTCTTCGGCGAGTTCCGGTCGTTCACGCATCAGCGGCGCAAAAGCAGTCTGGTCGATCTCATAGACGGTGACCCGCGTTACCGCATAGAGCCCATGTTGCTCTGCCATACCGGCGAGTGATCCCTGTTCTCCGAAAAAGTCTCCGGGGGCCAACCGCGCCACTTCCTCGTCACCCTTCCTCATTGCGATGATGCCCGCACGTACGATCATGAGGCTGGCAAGACGCCCCCCTTCCCGGACGATTTCAGCCCCCGGGGAAAAGGTTCGTCGGCTGGCAGACGCGACGAGGACATCGCGCTCTTCCTGGCTCAGCAATGAGAAGATCGAAATAGCGTCGATGAGGCTCTGCGCCGGGGGCGTCGCGGGACGCGGCGCGCTTCGAAGGTAGTCTCCTGCAAGTGGGCTTTCCGGGGGGAGCGCCAACTGCAGGCCGTTCGCCTTGCAATGACGATATACGAGGTCGATGACTTCGGTTCGCGCAGCACCTCGTTGCGCCGGGCTGGTGACGCGAAATTGCAGTTCGACAGTCACGGCGCTGCCGTCAATGCCGGCAAGCACGACGTTTGGGGGTGGCTGCTTCACGATGAGGTTGCAGCTGTCGAGCACGGTGTGCATCACCTCGACAATGGTTCGGGGCATGTGTGTCGGGGCAACCCGTATCGACAGGTCGATTTGATGGTTCTCGTCCGGCCGGCTGACATTCGTCAGCCCCAGCTTGGCCAGGACGCTATTGGGCAGCACCACGATGTTATGAGCGCCTGTCAAAAGGTAAGTCGAGCGCCAGTTGGTGGCGACAACACGTCCCTCGGTGCCATCGCTCAGATAAATGAAGTCTCCGATGACATAGGGGCGGCCTAGCGTGAGAGCGATGCCGGAAAATACGTCGCTCAAGGTGCTCTGTAGGGCAAGACCGAGAATGATGGCGATGACGCCAGACGTTGCCAGCAGCGTTCCGATCGGCACGCCGAAAACAAACGCCATGATTGACAACAGCACCCCGAGATAGACGAGTGCGACGATGAGATCCTGGATCAGTCTCGCTTCTCGTGGCCGCCCGTCCAGGACGATGTAGATACGAACGAAGCCGATCACGGCCCACGACAAATGGACCCACCAGAGAATCTTGGCCGATACCATCAACGCGTTGGCGCCGTTTAGGTCCGCGGGGTCGAAGCGGAACGGCACAATCCGAGCGTAGGCAAGCACGGCGGTCATTGACAGGAAGACTGCGATCTGAACGATCAGGCGCTGGGTCGGGCGTCCCTGTCCCTGCATATGCCAAATGACAATCCCAGCGAGCCCCATCACACTGATAAGCAGCGGCAGCAGGTGAACTTCATGACCCATCACGATCCCACAACGAAAAATTCTGACCCCATGCGCCGATCTAGAGGCGCACATGTCACGCGGCGGCTCAGCGCGACAGTCGAACATAGGCCGACGATGCGAGCGCGGCTACTACACCAAGGTTTACCCTCACGGCGATGCCACGGCGCATCGTTTGCGTCTTGCTGAGTGCTCATTGGGTCGCAGAGCGCCTTCCGTCCCTTCACCCGCACCATGACTTTCTATATAGCCGCTTGGACCGAATATAGAATCTCACTGATGCGCAATCCTCCCGAATACCAGAATCCCCTCCAGGGAATGGCCCTGATGGCAGGCGCGATGCTCGTGCTGCCGACGATGGATGCGATCGCCAAATACATGGCGACCGTCGAGGCGATGTCGCCCGGCCAGGTGACATTCTACCGCTTCTTCTTCCAGCTCGTGTGCACGCTGCCGTTCCTTTTCGCGGTATTCGGCCGCAAGGCGCTTCACGCCAAGCGCCCGTGGATGAATCTGTTGCGCGGTGCCCTCCATGGGGCGGCGAGTCTGCTCTTCTTCGTTGCCGTGAAATATATGCCGCTCGCGGACGTATTCGCGATCTATTTTGTCGAGCCCCTCATGCTCACGGCGCTGTCGGCGATCTTCCTCGGAGACAAGGTTGGCTGGCGTCGGTGGATGGCGATTGTCGTCGGGTTCGGTGGCGCAATGATCGTCATTCAGCCGAGCTATGAGATCTTCGGCCTGAAGGCGCTCTTACCCGTTTTCTGCGCCTTCCTGTACTCGCTTTATCTCTTCATGAACCGGGCGATCGGCATTGCTGACTCCCCGCTGACCATGCAGACGATGGCTGGTATCGGCGGCACCGCGTTCATGGCTGTCGCGTTGATCGCGGGCAATGGACTTGGCGTCGGCGATTTCCATCCCTCCCTGCCCTCCTCGGCATTGGGACTGGTTCTGCTGCTGATCCTCGGGACGATTTCGGGCTATGCCCATATGGTCATCGTCCGAGCCTTCCGGCTCGCACCGCTGTCGCTGCTCGCACCATTCCAGTATTTCGAGATCATTTCAGCAACAGTACTCGGCTACGCGCTATTCGGCGATTTTCCCAACGTTTCGAAGTGGATCGGCATCCTGATCATCGTCGCGTCCGGTCTCTTCATCATCTGGCGGGAGCGTGTGCAGGCGCGATCGTTAAAAACGTCGTGACTATTTGAGCGCGCCATTAACACTGCTTCTTGAGGGATCATCAATTCGCTCGCAGTAGAAGGGCCCTTCGGCCTCATGATGAGGTCCTGGAGACAAAAGATGAGCGAATTCCGTCTCGCTTTTCCGGCATGTGTGATTGCCGGGAAGCATCAGCTGACCACCGAAGACATCGGTCTGCTGCGCAAACATACCTTCCCGGAAGGCATCCGGACCGCCGACAACGTTGTCGCCATGTTGGCGCTGAACAATTCCTGCCCCGCAAAATGCCCGGAGTGGAACTCCTTCTTTGTGGAGCAACTCGCTGGCTTCATCGTCAACTATAGCTACCCTCAGGGGTCTCTCGACGAGATCAATGTGGCCTGGCTCATACGCATGGTCGCGACCGACGGCGTGGTCAATTCGGAGCTCGAGCTCGAACTGGTTCTGCACGTGATGGAGATCGCGGTAAACGTGCCGGATGAGTTGCGCGCCTTTGCACTCGATCAGTTACGTCTTGCGCTGGCGGAAAACGTCGGCGGATACCGGCTATCGCGCGCAGTGGATCGAAAGGGCATCACGCGACAGGATATCGATTACATGATGCGGGTTCTCCGCGGCATAAGCGATGCCGGCGTTATCAGTGCGCCGCCCCTCACTTGGGGCGTTATGATGCGGATCGCGGAGGAAACGCTGCCGGCGGGAAATCACCCGCGTTGGGCCGACATTCTCTCGGCGCTCCAACTCGTGGATTATGCCGAAGCCCCACGCCGCAGCCGATGGCTGAGGATCGTCGATGACAGTTTCGGCAACGAAACCGCCGTGGCCTGAGACACGCCGATATTCTTTCGGCTGATTGTGCGTTCCGGGGTTTTATGCGTAAAACTTCGGAACGCATGTTTTGGGTGGAGTCTCCATGTTCAAGAAAATCCTGATCGCGAACCGCGGCGAGATCGCTTGCCGCGTCATCAAGACTGCGCGCCGCATGGGAATTGCGACGGTGGCCGTCTACTCGGATGCGGATCGGGATGCACTCCACGTGGAGATGGCTGATGAGGCCGTTCATATCGGTCCCGCTGCGGCGGCCGAAAGCTACCTCGTGGCGAACAAGATTATCGCTGCCTGCAAACAGACGGGCGCCGAAGCGGTTCATCCCGGCTATGGCTTCCTCTCCGAGCGAGCGTCGTTTTGTGAAGCTCTGGAGAAGGAAGGCATTGTCTTCATCGGTCCGAAGCCGAAAGCCATCATGGCGATGGGCGACAAGATCGAGTCGAAGAAGTTCGCCAACGCCGCCAAGGTCTCCACCGTCCCCGGCTATCTCGGCGTCATAGAGGATGCGTCTCACGCGGAAAAGATCGCAGCCGAGATCGGTTACCCCGTCATGATCAAGGCGTCTGCCGGCGGCGGCGGCAAGGGCATGCGCATTGCCTGGAGCGAAGCGGAAGTCCGCGACGGCTTCGACCGAGCGCGTTCCGAGGCGAAGAGTTCCTTCGGCGACGATCGCGTATTCATCGAAAAATATGTTGTCGAGCCCCGCCACATCGAGATCCAGGTGCTCGCGGACGGGCACGGCAACGTCGTCTATCTCGGCGAACGCGAATGCTCCATCCAGCGCCGCAACCAGAAAGTCGTCGAAGAGGCTCCCTCGCCCTTCCTTGATGCGGAAACTCGCGCGGCCATGGGCGAGCAGTCGGTCGCGCTCGCCCGCGCCGTGGACTACCAAAGCGCCGGCACGGTGGAATTCATCGTCGATCGTGACCGTAATTTCTATTTTCTGGAAATGAACACGCGCCTGCAGGTCGAGCATCCGGTTACCGAACTGGTGACGGGTATCGACCTGGTCGAACAGATGATCCGCGTTGCAGCCGGTGAAAAGCTCCCCTTTACACAGAGCGACATAAAGCTGAACGGCTGGGCGATCGAGAGCCGGTTATATGCCGAGGATCCCTACCGAAACTTTCTTCCATCGATCGGGCGCCTAACGCGATATCGGCCACCCGCCGAAGGCAAGTCCGGTAACACCATCGTGCGCAACGACACGGGCGTTTTCGAAGGTGCCGAGATTTCGATGTACTACGATCCGATGATCGCGAAGCTCTGCACCTGGGCCCCGACACGTCTTGAAGCGATCGAGGCGATGGGCGAGGCACTCGACGGTTTCGTCGTCGACGGAATTGAACACAACGTCCCCTTCCTGGCCGCGCTGATGAAGCACCCCCGCTGGCGCGAAGGGCGTCTGTCGACCGGTTTCATCGCGGAGGAATACCCTGATGGATTTGCGCCGATGGTACCGGACGCACATCAGCAAGCCACCCTCGCGGCCGTCGCTCTTTCTGCGTCTCTCGTTGAAGCCAACCGTCGGGAGCGCTTCGCCGATCGCTTGCGCGGCCCCTCCGGCGCGACCCGTGAGGACTGGACCGTCAGGCTGGGTGACAGTTACGTCGATGCACGTCTGGTCGATGGGCTCGTGACGATCCCGTTCGACATGGACATCCAGATTGGCGGCAAGATTTCCAATGTCGTCACCGACTGGAGACCTGGCGATTCCGTTTGGCGCGGCAAGGTCGCGGGCCAAAGCGTGATTGCGCAGATCCGCCCGGTTCTCAATGGCCTCCGGCTGGACTGGCAGGGAATATCGCTGAAAGCCAAGGTATTGACGCCCCGACATGCCGCACTCGATAAGCTGATGCCAGTGAAGCTTCCGCCGGATACGTCGAAGCTGCTGCTCTGCCCGATGCCTGGTCTCGTCGTTTCGATTGCCGTGGTCGAGGGCCAGGAAGTCAAAGCGGGCGAAACGCTTGCCGTGGTCGAAGCCATGAAAATGGAAAACGTGCTGCGCGCCGAGCGCGATTTGGTCGTCAGCAAGATCAACGCCAAGCCCGGAGAGAGCCTTGCCGTTGATGCCGTCATTCTCGAGTTTGCCTGACGGACGCTAACGCCTCTTGCTGCCTCGCTGGTTAGGTTTTGTTAACGGCTGGCCGCCTATCGTGGCCCCACCGGCGGGATGCCCGGTGGAGGTAGCAAATGACGGCGCTGCAATCGGCGACCCTCTTGCTGGTCATAAATCTCGGTTTTCTCTGGCTTCTGATGCGAATCCCGCTGGGACGCAGAACCATTTGCCTCAGCCGGACCTACGGATGCTCCCCCGATAGACTCTGGAACGCGATGAACCCCGCCGGTCCGGACGCATCCTGGCACCACTCGGTCATCAGCAGTCACGCCCTTGCCGATCGGCGCGGCGTGGTGGAACAGACCTACTGGCATCTCGACAAGAACGGCGCGCCGTCCCGACGGCTACTTGCATTGGAACCGTTGCCATGGATGGCGAGCAATGCCCACGGCTTCCAGGCTCACATCATCGATGACAGCACGCTGGATCCCACATTCTGGGACCACTACCGGGAGCGCCGTATGATTCGACCGACACCCGATGGTGCGCTGCTGGAAATCGAACAGACCGACCGCTACCGTGGCTTGGCGTTCCTCTTGTTCCGCTATTTCGTCCTGCGCCGGGAAATGAAGGCGCTCGATGGATGGTTGAAAACAGGGGAGTCGCTGCCACAGGGCTACTTTGAGCGACCTCTGGTCCAAGGCGGTCTTGCGGTGTTGTCGACACTGCTGCTCTGGCCCTTCCTTGGGTTCGATGCAGGTGGCCTGATGCTCTCGACATTCCTGACCCTTGTCATTGTCTTCCATGAACTCGGGCATATGGCGGCCTACCGCATGTTCGGTCACGCATCCGTCAGGATGATCTTCGTGCCATTGCTGGGTGGCATCGCGGTCGGCGGGAGGCCCTACCGGTCGCTATTCGAGGTGGCGACCTGCGCCCTTATGGGTGCAGGAATGTCGGCTTTCCTTGTCCCGATCCTCGCGGTCGCCACGCAGCTCGCCGATGCCGGTCTGCTGCCCTTGGCGTCACGTGGACCTCTGCTCATCTTCCTGTTGATCCTCGGCGCTTTCAACCTGCTGAACCTGCTGCCGATGCACCGTTTCGACGGCGGCCAGGTGCTCCGGCAAATTTTCCGCACGCGAAGGTCGCAGATTGCGGCCAGTTTTGTTGTCACCCTGTGCATTCTCGGCATCGGATTCGAGATCGGTTTGCCGGCGAACGTGCTAACCGCGGGCCTGCTCGTTTTCACGCTTGTTAGCCTCGTCAGCGGCGCTTCCGTGAAGCCGCGCCAGATGCTCGAAGAGATGAAGGACGGCGAGCGCATGCTGGTTGCCTTCGGCCTCTACGCGGCCATCGCGGTGCATGGCTATGCCATTATTTTCGCAACTGAAAAGCTCTTTTGACGCAGGCCGTATAGGGATTGGCGCAATCAGCCTATTCGAGGCGGAAACTCACGCCCACGGACAGTTTTCCCTTGAGCGGGCCGCGTCGTGCGTGCAAAGCTCCGCCCAATCAAATCAGTAGGAGCATCTGACATGGACGTTCGCGCCGCCGTTGCCGTACAGGCTGGAAAACCGCTTGAAGTGATGACCGTTCAGTTGGAGGGACCGCGAGCCGGCGAAGTGCTGGTCGAGGTGAAAGCGACCGGCATCTGCCACACGGATGATTTCACCCTCTCGGGCGCCGATCCGGAAGGTCTGTTTCCGGCGATCCTCGGCCATGAGGGCGCCGGCATCGTCGTCGATGTCGGTCCAGGTGTGACCTCGGTGAAGAAGGGTGACCATGTCATTCCGCTCTACACGCCGGAATGCCGCGAATGCCCGTCCTGCCTGTCGCGCAAGACCAATCTGTGCACCGCCATCCGCTCGACACAGGGCCAGGGGCTGATGCCGGATGGCACTTCGCGCTTCTCGATCGGCAAGGACAAGATCCACCACTATATGGGCTGCTCAACCTTCGCCAACTACACGGTGCTGCCGGAGATCGCCGTCGCCAAAGTCAATCCCGACGCACCCTTCGACAAGATCTGCTATATCGGCTGCGGCGTAACCACGGGCATCGGCGCCGTCATCAACACCGCCAAGGTGGAGATGGGCGCGACCGCGATCGTCTTCGGTCTCGGCGGCATCGGCCTTAACGTCATCCAGGGCCTGCGCCTCGCCGGCGCCGACATGATCATCGGCGTTGATCTCAACAACGACAAGAAGGCCTGGGGCGAGCGCTTCGGCATGACGCATTTCGTCAACCCGAAGGAGGTCGGCGACGACATCGTGCCTTACCTCGTCAACATGACGAAGCGCGGCGCCGACCAGATCGGTGGCGCAGACTATACCTTCGACTGCACCGGCAACACCAAGGTCATGCGTCAGGCGCTGGAATCCTCGCATCGCGGCTGGGGCAAGTCCGTGGTCATCGGTGTTGCGGGTGCCGGCCAGGAGATCTCTACCCGGCCGTTCCAGCTGGTTACCGGTCGCTCCTGGATGGGCACGGCCTTTGGCGGCGCACGTGGCCGCACCGATGTGCCGAAGATCGTCGATTGGTACATGCAGGGCAAGATCGAGATCGATCCGATGATCACCCACACCATGCCGCTCGAAGACATCAACAAGGGCTTCGAACTCATGCATTCCGGCGAAAGCATCCGAAGCGTGGTACTGTATTGAGGCGAGGACGACGGAATGCGGTGCGACTTTAAAATGGCCTGCGGCTTTTTCGCAAATTGATCCTGATTTGGGAGCCGTGGGCAGCTAAGGAGGAGGAGCTGAACATGCCAAGTCAAGTATCGCTGCACCCCGCCCTCGACGGCGGTGTGAAAAAGGGCCAGGCAAATTTCAACGGCGGCACGCTGGTCTGCGCCTGCGTCGACCGTCCTGTGAAGGTCGCTATCAAGGGTACTATCGCGCACAATCACGCCTGCGGCTGCACGAAATGCTGGAAGCCGAAGGGAGCGGCTTTTTCAGTGGTCGCCGTGACCCCGCATGAAAACGTCACGGTGCTGGAAAATGGCGACAAGCTGCAGGTCGTCGATCCGGATGCGCTGATCCAGCGCCATGCCTGCAAGGCCTGCGGCGTTCATATGTACGGACCGGTGGAGCGCGAACATGCCTTCAAAGGGCTCGATTTCATTCATCCGGAACGCTTTCAGGAGAGTGGCTGGCCGGAGCCGACATTCGCGGCCTTCGTGTCGTCGATCATCGAATCCGGCACGCCGCCTTCGGCGATGGCAGGTGTCCGCGGTCGCCTGAACGAGCTAGGCCTCACGCCCTATGATTGCCTGAACCCAACGCTGATGGATGTCATCGCAACCTGGTTGGCGAAAAAGGCAGGCACACTGAAGGAAGCCTGACGTCTTGAACGAATGGCAGCCGTCGGATTATGAGACCCCGAACGAACCGCCGCTACGCGCCCGTCGGGGCCTCCTAGCGTTTCCATCAAAGCAGATTGAAATTCATGATTTATGTCGATGCAGACGCCTGCCCGGTGAAGCCGGAAATCCTCAAGGTCGCCGAGCGCCACGGCATGGAAGTGACCTTCGTGGCGAACTCCGGTCTGCGTCCTTCCCGCGATCCGATGGTGCACAATGTCATCGTCTCGGCCTCGTTCGATGCCGCCGACAACTGGATTGCCGAGCATGCCAGTGTCGGTGACGTGGTCGTCACTGCCGATGTCCCGCTCGCGGTCCGTTGCGTGGCAACTGGCGCGCTCGTCAGCGGTCCGACGGGTCGGGTCTTCGACGATACCAATATCGGCATGGCGAGCGCTATGCGCGATCTCGGCGCTCACCTGAGAGAGACCGGCGAAAGCAAGGGTTACAATGCGGCCTTCGGCCCGAAGGATCGCTCCCGCTTCCTCGAAACTTTCGATCGCCTGTGCCGCCGGGCCAAGGCTCTTACCCCAAAAACGGACGATAAAGAATGAACATAATTTCACAGACGACTGCCTTTGGCGGCATGCAGGGTGTTTTCACGCACGAATCCGACGCCTGCAAGTGCGACATGACTTTTGCAGTTTTCGTCCCACCAAAGGCCATCAAGGAGCCCTGCCCGGTTGTCTGGTATCTCTCAGGCCTAACCTGCACGCATGCAAACGTTATGGAAAAGGGCGAATATCGGCGCATGGCTGCAGAGCTCGGCCTGATCGTCGTCTGCCCGGACACGAGCCCGCGCGGCAATGACGTCCCGGATGAGCTTACCAATTGGCAGATGGGCCAAGGCGCCGGTTTCTATCTCGATGCGACGGAAAGGCCTTGGTCGGAAAACTATCAGACGTACACCTACATCACCGAAGAACTTCCGGCCTATGTTAGCCAACACTTCCGCATGGACATGAGCCGCCAGGGCATCTTCGGTCACTCGATGGGCGGTCACGGTGCCATGACCATCGCGCTCCGGAACCCAGATCGGTTCAAGAGCTGCTCGGCTTTTGCGCCCATCGTGGAGCCTTCGACCGCGGATTGGTCGGCCCCAGCGTTTGAGAAATATCTGGGCTCCGACCGTGCCACCTGGCGGAAATATGATGCCTGCGCCTTGGTAAGCGACGGCGCACGTTTTCCCGAGTTCCTGATTGACCAAGGCAAGGCCGATGGCTTCCTGGAGAGCGGGCTGCGTCCATGGCTGTTCGAAGAGGCTGTGAAGGATACTGACATCAAGCTTACGCTGCGCCTGCACGAGCGCTACGATCACTCCTACTACTTCATTTCGACCTTCATGGACGATCATCTGAAGTGGCACGCGGAGCGTCTTGCCTGAGGCGGCAAAAAACGGGTAGCGAGCCGCAGCCGCGGCCGGTAAAGCCGGCCACGGCATTTTATTGCATCAGGCGGAGGCCTTGCGCCCCTCGACCGACAGAGCACCGGGGCCAGCGAAGAAGATGAACAGGAAGATGAAGCTGAACAGAATTGCCGCCTCGCCACCGTTCAGAGCCGGCCAGAACGCTTTCGATCCGTGCGCCATGAAGTAGGCAACAGCCATCTGGCCCGAAAGGATGAAGGCGACCGGCCGCGTAAACAGCCCGATCAGCACCAGCAGGCCACCGACCACTTCGAGCAGAGCGGCGACCAGCAGCAAGGGCGGCAGCGGGCCGTCCATCTGCGCGGCCGGGAACGCGAAAAGCTTCATCGTTCCATGCTCGATAAACAGCAGCGCAGTGATGATGCGCAGAGCGGCAAGCGCGTAGGACTGGTAGGCGCTCAGTCGTTCCATGTAGACTCTCCTTTTGAATAAAGACAGCGGAGGGTTAGCTGCTTCGCCAGGAGGAAAGAAGACACGGATCGTTGACGGGCGATCACTTCCTGTTGATTTTCCTTGGCTTTCCCCACTTTATTCTCCTTAAAGCGGAATATTGTCGTGCTTCTTCCAAGGATTGCTCAGGTCTTTATTGCGAAGCATCTTTAGGCCCCGCGCCAGCCGTCGGCGTGTGGAATGCGGCATGATGACCTCGTCCACGTAACCGCGCTCGGCAGCGACGAACGGAGAAAGGAACCGATCTTCGTACATCTTCGTATGCGCGCTGATCTTTTCGGGATCGGCGATATCCTTGCGGAAGATGATTTCGACGGCCCCCTTCGCGCCCATCACGGCGATCTGAGCCGTCGGCCAAGCATAGTTCAAGTCCCCCCTCAAATGCTTCGATGCCATGACGTCATAGGCCCCGCCGAACGCCTTGCGCGTGATGACGGTGAGCTTCGGCACCGTCGCCTCCGCATAGGCGAACAGCAGTTTCGCACCATGCTTGATCAGCCCGCCATATTCCTGGGCGGTTCCAGGCAGGAAGCCGGGCACGTCCACAAAGGTTACGATCGGAATGTTGAAGCAGTCGCAGAAGCGGACGAACCGCGCTGCCTTTCGCGACGCATCGCTGTCGAGCACGCCGGCGAGCACCATCGGCTGGTTTGCCACGAAACCGACGGTCGAGCCTTCGATCCGACCGAAGCCGCAGACGATATTTTTGGCGAAGCTCGCCTGGATCTCGAAGAAATCACCCTCATCCACCGTCTTTAGGATCAATTCCTTGATGTCGTAGGGCTTGTTCGCGTTCGCTGGCACCAGTGTGTCGAGCGATGCATCGGCATCTGTCACCGACTGGTAACATTCGATTTCGGGCACCGGTGATGTGTTCGACTGCGGTAGCAGGTCGATGAGTCGCCGAACCTGCAGCAACGCCTCGACGTCATTGTCGTAGGCGCCGTCGGCAATCGAGGATTTGGTCGTATGCACCGAGGCGCCACCGAGCTCTTCCGCGGTGACGGTCTCATTCGTCACCGTCTTCACCACGTCGGGGCCGGTCACGAACATGTAGGAGGTATCACGGACCATGAAGATGAAATCGGTCATGGCGGGCGAGTAGACGTCACCGCCGGCACATGGACCCATGATGACCGAGATTTGCGGAATGACGCCGGAGGCGAGCACATTGCGCTGAAAGACCTCCGCATACCCGCCCAGCGCCGCCACGCCTTCCTGGATACGCGCGCCGCCGGCATCATAGATGCCGATGATCGGCGCTCTGTTCTTGAGCGCCATATCCTGAACCTTCATGATCTTCTCGGCATGCGCTTCCGAGAGCGAACCGCCGAACACCGTGAAGTCCTTCGCGAAGACGAATACCGTTCGCCCGTTCACCGTTCCCCAACCGGTGACCACGCCGTCACCGGCGATCCGCGTCTTGTCCATGCCAAAATCGTTGGATCGATGCTCGACAAACATGTCGAACTCCTCAAAGGAGTCTTCGTCCAGGAAAAGATCGATCCGCTCACGTGCCGTCAGCTTGCCGCGCTGATGCTGCGCGTCGATACGCCCCTTGCCTCCACCGAGCCGTGCAATGCCGCGCCGGCGTTCGAGTTCCTCAAGAATTTCCTTCATGGATACTCCTCGCCGCGGATCACGCGGCTGGTTCAAGCGCGTCCGGCGCTCAGTGAGAAAGCGGAACGAATGCGAGCGGCGATATCCTCGGCGAGGATCTCGTCGGCTGCCGTTGGACTACTGGAGAAGCTTGTCACTTCAAACGCACTGACGGCGATGACCGAACCATCGTCGACGGAGGCGGCATCGACGCTGACCTTTGCGACATTCCGGCTTTTGTCGAAGCCCTGGCCCTTTTCGACAAAAAGGATCCGGATTGTCAGCACAACGCGCGGATAGACGTCTGTTCGCACCGTAGCGTTTATCGCGGCATTTACCCGATCGCCGACACCGGCAAGGATTGCTGGCGGGATCTTCTGCGCGCTGACAACGACAGCGCTTCGCACGTCATAGACCGGGGCGGGTTGCTCCTTTGCGAAAATCGAGCACGAGGCAAGCGCGATGCAAACCAGCGCCACCGGTAAAAAGCACGACTTGACCCAGCTCATTAAGAAAATCCGCATCCGCCCCCAATAGACTCGCAGATTTTCGCGATAACCCGGCTCAACGCAATATGTTTCAGCCCTTCAAGGCCAAAAAAACGTCCGCAGCGGCATTGAAGTCCTCAAAGCGCTTCGCGCGCCGCTCTTCGGCTTCTTCGTCACTGCCCCAATGCTCGATCGTCCAATCCTCATCGAGATGCGCGAGCGACCAAACCTTGTCCGCCGGCAGAGTGCCTTCGGCGAAGGCAAGCGCCAGCAGCGCGGAGCCGGTCAGTGTCGTGATGGTGTGCAAGGCCGCCAGGGTCGTCGCATCGTCGTGCCGCCTCAATGCTGCGGAATACGCAGAAATTGCTTCCGGCGGCTGGTCATGGTGCATGACGCCTTCGATCAGGATGAAGCGCGCACCGAGCGAGTTGCCGGCCCAATCGAGCACCGGGTCCCAAAGATCTCTCTGGCGCTCGACGAGGGCTTGCGGCGCTTCGGCACGATAGCAAAGCAGATCGCTCGAGGAGAAGCGCACGATATCGTCGAAGACGGCTTGCGTGTCGGCTGCAACTCCGTCGATGGCGGTGTTGACGAGCCGAGTCACAGGCATGGTCGAGGGGTCGATCACCTCAACCTGCGCCTCCCATTCGTGTACCAAAAGCTCCGCAAGTGGCTTCGTCGCGACAACAAGCAGTTTGCGCGCTGGCGTACGAATGGCCTTGCCGTCCAGCTCGATGGAATGGCCTTCGTCGACTTCCGCGATCGTGACAGCCTTGTAGAAGCGCTTCGGCAACGGCTTCTTCATCTGGATCTGGGCACGGCGAATAGGGTCCGGATGGCTCAATCCTTCCGCCAGGTCGTTCAACAGATCACGCATGCTTCACCTCAGGAAAAATGCTTCAAAACGTCACTCGGGTGACGAACAATGCCGTCGGCCCCTGCAGACACCAGATCGTCCACGCTCGCATAGCCCCACGACACGCCAACCGCTTTCGCGCCCGCGGCCTTCGCCATCTGCATATCGTAGATGGCATCGCCGATAACAATCGCATCGGCGGGATTCATGCCGATCTCGCTGCAGCACTCCATTACCATAGCTGGATGGGGCTTCGATGGGCAGTCGTCAGCCGTGCGCGAAACGATAAAATGGGGTGCGAAACCGTGTGTTTCGAGAATGTGGACAAGACCGCGACGCGACTTGCCCGTTACCGCTCCGATCAGGATGTCATCGTTCTGCGCCAATTCATCGATCAACGGCCTGATGCCATTGAACAGTGGCACGTCCATTCCAGGTTCGTCACGAACACCGGCATAGATCGTCTTGTAGTGTGCCGTCATCGCGATCGCTTCGTCGTCCACGTGCGGCTTTCCCTGCATCCGCGCAATGGCGATATCCAGCGTCAGTCCGATGATCGACTTCGTCAACGAGACATCCGGCCTATCGTATCCGAAGTGCACGAAGGTCCGCGCCATCACCTCATGGATCAGTGCTGCGCTGTCGACCAGCGTGCCGTCACAATCGAAGAGCGCCAGTCTCATTCGTCATCGGCTCCGTCGGCAGAGTTCTCATCAAATCCCAGCAGGTTCCAGGTCTGGACCATATGCGGAGGCAGCGGCGCGGTGATGCGAAGGCGCCCTCCGGACGGATGCGGGATGTCGATGTGGCGTGCGTGCAGGTGCAGTCGCTTTTGAACGCCGCCGGGAAAATCCCAGTTCGGATCATCGTCGAAATATTTGGGATCCCCAATGATCGGGTGACCGATATGGAGCGCATGGACGCGAAGCTGATGCGTACGGCCGGTATAGGGCTCCATTTCAAGCCAGGCGAGCCTCTGCGCCGCCGTCTCGACCACGCGGTAGTAGGAAACGGCGTGGTCGGCGCCCTCCTCACCATGCTTGGCAATCCGCATGCGGTCGCCATCCGGCGTTGCTTCCTTCACAAGCCAAGTCGAGATCTTGTCCTCGCGCTTGCGCGGTACCCCCTTCACGAGCGACCAGTAGGTCTTCTTCGTGTCGCGTTCCCGAAAGGCGGCTGTCAGCTTTTGGGCGGCGCCGCGGGTGCGTGCGATGACCAGGACACCCGATGTGTCCCTGTCCAAGCGATGCACCAGGCGCGGCTTCTCGCCTTTCGGACTGGTCCAGGCTTCGAGCATCTTGTCGATATGGCGTGTCACGCCTGAGCCGCCCTGCACCGCAAGGCCCGCGGGCTTGTTAAGGACGATGACCTTGTCGTCTTCGTGCAGCACCATCCGCGACAACAGTTCGAAATCGCCGGAGTGCTTGAGATCGCGGCCAGCGATCGGTCCGGTTTTCGCCTTGGCATCGACATCAAGCGGTGGCACGCGCACCATCTGTCCGGGCTGCACACGCGTGTCGCTTTTCACCCGCCCACCGTCGACGCGAACCTGTCCGGAGCGAAGCAGCTTCTGGAGCGGGCCGAAACCGAGGCCCGGGAAGTGCACCTTGAACCAGCGGTCGAGCCGCATGCCCGCCTCATCCGGCTCCACCTTTTTGTGTTCAATACCCGCCATACGTCATCTTTCGGAAAATGGTTTCCGCGCACGGCGCGGCCTTTGCGGCTGGCTTTAGAGCATTTTTGCCGAAAACGGAAACCGTAATCTCACAAGATCGCGCGCATGAGTGCCAGTCCGCCGATCACCGCGGCCAAGGAGAGGCCGACGCTGGCAGCGATATAGACCGCGCTGGCGACAGTTGCGCCACGCTCGCAGAGCGAAATTGCATCGAGCGAGAACGAGGAGAAGGTTGTAAGACCGCCGAGGAAGCCGGTGATCAGTAGCAGGCGCAATTCCGGCGAGGCATCGAAGCGCCGGACGATCATCTCCGCGAATACGCCGATGATGAAGCAGCCAACAACGTTGACGGTCAGTGTCCCCCACGGAAATGCCGGCCCTGCAATCCTGAGTGCCAACTGGCCGACATAGTATCTAAGCACGGAACCGATCGCACCGCCGACGGCGACAAGGAAGGCCTGAATCATGGATCTACTCTGTTTTGACGCGCGGGACATTCCAATCATCTGCGGGGAAGATCAAGATGCATAAAATGCTAGCGGTTGATTTAGCCAGTTAAGAACCCCCGCGCCTTATCGTGTCACCATGACAGTCTTGGTTGGCAGCATATCCGCAAGCACCGCCGCCGCAGCGTTTGAAACGCTTCGGATTCCACAGCGTGTGTCCGCAAGTACCTCTGCCAAAGAGTCTCGCCGCGCCGCCGATCGTCAAACCAAGGCAGCCAGCGGCCAGGACGTCGAAGAGCCCGCCAATATCATTCAATCGACGGAAGTCGCGCTAGATCTCATGACGATGGGGCAAAGGCAGCCGCAGGCCGGGTTGAAACAGGCCCTGGAATTCTACAGCGAGAGCTGAGCGTTGCCGGATTTTCTCACCCGCAGCGACCTATCATTAGAAGCGCGCGACAAAAATTTGTTCGGCGGCGACATTCCCCCTTGCCAACTACAGCCCTGGCCAGATAATTGCCCTCGACCTTGTTGGGAGAAGCTGGTCGTCTACGACCGGTGCCGAAGGAGCAACCGCCCCGGAAACTCTCAGGCCAAAGGACCAGCAAGGGGCAGACGGAACTCTGGAGAGAAGCGTTCTCGAAACGCTCGCCGAAGGGATAACAATCTCAGGCACAGGGACAGAGGGGGCTCGAAGTACAAGGCGCAACTGCGTCTGAAGATTTGAGCCCGCGCATGGAATTCCAGGCGCAAACCCCGGAGGCGTCGTTGGACGATACTGCTGCCCTCAAGAAAACCCCGCTGCATCAGCTGCATCTGTCACTTGGCGCCCGTATGGTGCCGTTTGCAGGCTATGACATGCCGGTGCAATATCCGGCCGGTGTGATGAAGGAGCACATCCAGACCCGCACGTCCGCCGGTGTTTTCGACGTGTCCCATATGGGCCAGGTCGTCATCAAGGCAAAGTCCGGAAAGTATGAGGACGCCGCGCTGGCGCTGGAACGCCTCGTTCCGGTCGATATCCTCGGCCTCGCGGAAGGTCGCCAACGCTACGGTTTCTTCACCGATGAGAACGGCGGAATTCTCGACGACCTTATGATCACCCATCTCGACGATCACTTGTTCGTCGTCGTCAATGCGGCCTGCAAGGATGACGACCTTGCCCATCTCCAGAAGCATATCGGCGATAGCTGCGACATCACGCTCCTTGATCGCGCGCTCATCGCCCTCCAGGGACCGCGCTCCGTCGAGGTGCTCGCGGAACTGTGGGCAGATGTCGCCGCGATGAAATTCATGGACGTGCGCCACTGCCGGCTGCACGACGTTTCCTGTCTGGTCTCCCGCTCCGGCTACAGCGGCGAGGACGGCTTCGAAATCTCCATTCCCAAAGACAAGGCGGAGGATGTCGCCAAGCGGTTGCTTGAACATCCGGACGTCGCGCCGATCGGGCTTGGCGCTCGTGACAGCCTGCGCCTTGAGGCCGGCCTCTGCCTGTATGGCAACGACATCGACACGACCACCACGCCCGTGGAAGCCGCGCTTGAATGGGGAATGCAGAAGGCCCGCAAGTCCGGCGGCACTCGCGCCGGCGGTTTCCCCGGCGCTGATCGCATTCTGCGCGAGTTGGAAAGCGGCGCGACCCGCCGGCGTGTCGGCCTGAAGCCCGAGGGCAAGGCCCCGGTTCGCGGCCACGCCAAGCTCTTTGCGGATTCCGAAGGCAAGACGGAAATCGGCGAAGTGACCTCGGGTGGCTTCGGCCCCTCGGTCGAGGGTCCCGTTGCGATGGGTTATGTGCAGCTTCCCCACGCAGCCGTTGGAACGCAAGTTTACGCCGAAGTGCGCGGCAAATACCTGCCTGTCACGGTCAGCGCCCTTCCCTTCATCACACCGACCTACAAACGCTGAAACATTTTCCGGAGATTACAATCATGCTGAAATTTACCGAAGAACACGAGTGGCTGAAAATCGAAGGCGCTGTCGCAACGGTCGGTATTACCAATTATGCCGTCGATCAGCTTGGCGACCTCGTTTTCGTCGAACTGCCTGAAGTTGGCGCCACCTTCTCCAAGAACGACAACGCGGCCACCGTCGAGTCCGTCAAGGCTGCTTCCGACGTCTATTGTCCGCTCGATGGTGAGATCACCGAAGTCAATCCTGCGATCGTCGCCGATCCGTCGCTGGTCAATTCCGATCCCCAGGGCGCCGGCTGGTTCTTCAAGCTGAAGCTGGCAAACGCCACCGATGCCGATGGCCTGCTCGATGAAGCGGCCTACAAGGAGCTCACCGCGTAATGACGACGCCGACCGAATTCCAGTTTACAGACTACCAGCCGTATGACTTCGCCAACCGTCGCCATATTGGCCCCTCGCCGGCTGAAATGGCTGACATGCTTGGTGTCATCGGCTACAGCAGCCTCGACGGGCTGATCGACGCCACCGTGCCGCCCTCCATCCGTCAGAAGGCGCCGCTTGTCTGGGGCGCGCCGATGACGGAACGCGAGGCGCTCGACAAGCTGCGCGAGACGGCCAACAAGAACAAGGTGCTCGTCTCGCTGATTGGCCAAGGCTATTACGGCACGATCACGCCGCCGGTTATCCAGCGCACCATCCTGGAAAACCCCGCCTGGTACACGGCCTATACGCCCTACCAGCCGGAAATCAGTCAGGGCCGCCTCGAGGCGCTGCTCAATTACCAGACCATGATCTGCGACCTCACCGGTCTCGATGTCGCCAACGCCTCGCTGCTCGATGAAGCGACTGCTGCTGCCGAGGGCATGGCAATGGCGGAGCGCGTCTCCAAGTCGAAGGTGAAGGCCTTCTTCGTCGATGCCGCCTGCCATCCGCAGACGATCGAGCTGATCAAGACCCGCGCCGAACCGCTCGGCTGGAGCGTCATCGTCGGCAATCCGTTCACCGATCTGGACCCGGTCGACGTCTTCGGCGCCATCTTTCAGTATCCGAGCACGCATGGCCATGTTCATGATTTCACCGGCCTGATTTCGCGCCTGCATCAGACCGGTGCCATCGCGATCGTCGCAGCCGACATCCTCGCTCTGACGCTTCTGAAGTCGCCCGGGGAAATGGGCGCCGACATCGCCATCGGCAATTCTCAGCGCTTCGGCGTTCCTGTTGGATATGGCGGCCCGCATGCGGCCTACATGTCGGTCAAGGACGCACACAAGCGCTCCATGCCCGGCCGTCTCGTCGGTGTTTCCGTCGATGCTCGCGGTAACCGCGCCTATCGCCTGTCGCTGCAGACCCGCGAACAGCATATTCGTCGCGAAAAGGCGACGTCGAACATCTGCACAGCGCAGGTGCTGCTTGCCGTCATGGCCTCGATGTACGCCGTCTTCCATGGCCCGAAGGGCATCAAGGCGATCGCACAGCAGGTTCATCAGAAGGCCGTGCTGATGGCCAAGGGCCTGGAAAAGCTCGGCTACACCATCGAGCCCGAAACTTTCTTCGACACCATTACTGTCGATGTCGGCCATATGCAGGGCCTCATCATGCGGGCAGCCGTCGCCGAAGGTGTGAACCTGCGCAAGGTCGGCGCGACGAAGATCGGCATGAGCCTTGACGAGCGTACGCGCCCGGCAACGCTGGAAGCCGTCTGGCGCGCCTTCGGCGGCAATTTTGCTGTCGGCGACTTCGAGCCGAGCTATCGCCTGCCGAAGGGCCTCGCCCGCACCAGCGAGTACCTGACGCATCCGATCTTCCACATGAACCGCGCCGAAAGCGAGATGACCCGTTACATCCGCCGGCTGTCGGACCGCGATCTGGCGCTCGATCGCGCGATGATCCCGCTCGGCTCCTGCACGATGAAGCTGAACGCTACAGCGGAAATGCTGCCGATCACCTGGCCTGAGTTCTCGGATATTCATCCGTATGTTCCAGCCGATCAGGCGCTCGGTTATCGCGAGATGATCGACGATCTGACGGAAAAGCTCTGCGCCGTAACCGGCTATGATGCCTTCTCCATGCAGCCGAACTCCGGCGCGCAGGGCGAATATGCTGGCCTGCTGACGATCCGCAACTACCATATCGCCAACGGCAACGGCCATCGCGACGTTTGCCTCATCCCGACGTCGGCGCACGGAACCAATCCTGCCTCGGCACAGATGGTCGGCATGAAGGTCGTGGTCGTCAAGGTTCGTGAGAACGGCGACATCGACATGGATGATTTCCGCGCCAAGGCGGAGCAGTATTCGGTGAACCTCTCCTGCTGCATGATCACCTACCCGTCGACACACGGCGTCTTCGAAGAAACCGTCAAGGAAATCTGCGACCTCGTGCACAAGCATGGTGGCCAGGTTTATCTCGACGGTGCCAACATGAACGCCATGGTCGGTTTGTCCCGTCCTGGTGACATCGGTTCCGACGTCAGCCACCTCAACTTGCACAAGACGTTCTGTATCCCGCATGGCGGCGGCGGCCCGGGCATGGGTCCGATCGGCGTCAAGGCGCATCTGGCACCCTACCTTCCGGGTCATCCGGAAACCGACGGTCGTAAGGGCGCGGTATCGGCTGCGGCTTTCGGCTCGGCATCGATCCTGCCGATCTCCTGGAGCTACTGCCTGATGATGGGCGGCGAAGGCCTGACGCAGGCGACGAAGGTGGCGATCCTCAACGCCAACTACATCGCCGCACGGCTGAAGGGCGCCTACGACGTGCTCTACAAGTCCGAGGCCGGGCGCGTGGCGCATGAGTGCATCATTGACACGCGCCCGCTGGTCGATAGCGCCGGCGTGACGGTCGACGACGTCGCAAAGCGCCTGATCGACTGCGGCTTCCACGCCCCGACCATGAGCTGGCCGGTCGCCGGCACGCTCATGATCGAGCCGACGGAGTCGGAAACCAAAGCCGAACTCGACCGCTTTTGCGAGGCGATGCTGGCGATCCGCCAGGAGGCCCGCGACATCGAGGAAGGTCGCTCGGACAAGGTCAATAACCCGCTGAAGAACGCCCCGCACACAGTCGAGGATCTCGTCGGCGAATGGGATCGTCCTTATTCGCGCGAACAGGCCTGCTTCCCACCCGGCGCCTTCCGCGTCGACAAGTACTGGTCACCGGTCAACCGCGTCGACAACGTCTTCGGCGACCGCAACCTGATTTGTACCTGCCCGCCGGTTGAGAGCTACGCGGAAGCTGCTGAGTAACATCCGAACGGCCTTCCCTTTTCAGGGAGGGCCGTTCCGCACTTACACTGGAAATGAAGGTCCGCGCGGAATGCCAAAAGACGACAGCGATTCTCTGACGCAGGCTCCCTGGCCAAAGCCGGTCCTGCTTGCCCTTGAAGAGCCGGGCAACTACGTGACGATCGCAACGACGCAGGCGGCCTCCTGGACGATGATCGAGGATTGGCCGACCGAAGACGGTCCGGCGCTCGACCGCGCCTTGTTGATCTGCGCCGACGTCGTCAAGGGCAAGCGCACGAACGAGGATGCACGACGTGCCTTCATAGAAGCTGCCATCGAAGCGGGCATCGACATCAAGAGCTGACAACCGGTCCAACCTCCCTTGGACCAAGCCTTCGTTCGGTACCGGCTTGCGCGCTGCATGCGCACACACGCGATCTGTTCTTTGGCCCCAATCCACCATATTGATTGCCGCGTGATCGCGTCAGCGATCGTTTGACGATTGTCGCGTAAGCTCAGGAATATGATGACGTATTCTTCCACCCTCAACCCGCTTCGCCTCTACAGCACGCGACGGGTTGCACCCTATTTCAGGCGCGAGTTCAAACGGGTCGGCGCCAAGCCGCCAAAGGTACGCATTGGTTACACCGATGCCGGGAATCCGCCTCGAGATGTTCGGATCGAGCGGCATGGGCAACACTTCATCCTCGTTCTCGAGAGCGCCGCGACACGGTGGTTTTCCGGATACATGCGGTACAAGGTCTGCAGCTATGCCTATTGGCTGAGCCTGTGCCCGCCAGAGGTGAGGTACATCACCGTGAACGCCTCGGATGGAGAGGCGGTCTCCAACGCACGATTTGCGGCGTCCGTGCGGTTGCCTCAGCATGTGGGGCTGCCAGATCCGCACTTCTTCCAGAACGACGGCTTTGCCGCCGAGTTGGAGCGCGGCCAGACAGCGCCGCGCTGGGAGGAGCGCTCGAACGACATCGTCTGGCGCGGCGGCATGAATGGCTGCGGCTGGGCGAGCTTTTCGCCGGAAGACATCAACAATCCCGCCGTCCTTCAGAGGATCCGGATGGTCTTGCAACTCAGGGACATGGCGGGACTGGACGTCAAGTTCGTCGATCTCCATCCGACTGCGGACGACTACGGCACGCTGGCGGACCGGCAAAAGCTTCTGGGGCAGCCGATTGCGGCCCAAAGTTGGCTTGGGCGCAAGTTCGCGATTGATATCGATGGCTATACCAACACCTGGTCGAACCTCCTGGTGCGCATGCTCTACGGATGCTGCGTGCTGAAGGTCGAGTCACAATTCGGCTTTCGCCAGTGGTATTATGACGAACTCAAGCCGTTCGAACACTATGTACCGGTCGCTGCCGACATGTCGGACTTTCGCGAGAAGATCGATTGGGTGCGCAGCCACCAAATCGAAGCCAAGGCCATTGCGGAACGTGGTCAGGCGCTGGCACGTAAGCTTACTTTCGCAACCCAGGCGCGGCGCGCTGCCAACCTCATCGAAGAACACTGGGATCGGGACTAACTGGCTTAAACGGCTGCCAGCACCGGTGCCTCACGAACGGTCTTGAAGTAGGCAATGGTGCGCGTCAGGCCGTCGCGGAGCGGAACGCTCGGCGTCCAGTCCAAAAGCCGCCTCGCCTTTTCGATATCCGGCAACCTCTGACGCGGATCATCTACGGGTAGAGGGCGATGGACGATGCGTGAATTGGAGTTGGTCAATTCGAGGATGAGGTCCGCCAACTGTCGGATCGTAAACTCTTCCGGATTGCCAAGATTGATCGGACCCGTAACATCCGGACGACTGCTCATCATGGCCATCAGACCCGCGACCAGGTCGTCCACGTAGCAAAACGACCGCGTCTGTGTTCCGTCGCCATAGACGGTGATGTCGTCGCCCGATAGCGCCTGCTTGATGAAATTTGCGACAACCCTTCCATCGGCGGGATGCATGTGCGGCCCGTAGGTGTTGAAGATGCGCACGACCTTGATCGGTAGTTCGAACTGGCGGCGATAGTCGAAAAACAATGTCTCGGCGCTCCGCTTCCCCTCGTCGTAGCAAGCACGCGGGCCAATCGGATTGACGTTGCCCCAGTAGTTTTCCGATTGCGGATGGACATGGGGATCGCCATAAACCTCCGATGTCGATGCCTGCAATACCGGAATATTCCTGTCTCGAGCCAGCTCGAGCATGTTGAGCGCGCCGACGACACTCGTCTTCAACGTGGCGATCGGGTCGGCCTGATAATGGACCGGTGAGGCTGGGCATGCGAGGTTATAGATCTCGTCAACCTCGAGGTTCACGGCCTCGTTCACGTCCTGAGTAAGCAAGCTGAAGGCGGGGTTATTGAGCAATTCCGCGACATTGTGCATGGAGCCCGTCGAGAAATTATCCATGCAGACAACCCGATGCCCTCCGTCGAGCAGCCTTCTGCAAAGATGTGTGCCGACGAAGCCGGCGCCGCCGGTAACAAGAATGCGTTTATTCATAGTGGCTTGCGCTTGTTTGTGACGTCGCAGGCCTATCGCGGATTCTGCCTGCCTTCAAGGGAGCCGGCCTGAAACTAGAGGAGCGAGTAGGCTGCTGAGGCGAGCGCTGCGAGGCCGAAGAGTATCAGCAGATAGCTTGTTCCGCGCACGACCTTTGCTGTGAAATTCATTGGCAATTTGCCCCTGGCGACACTGACCGTACCGCTCAGAAGAAACCACCAAGCAAGCGATCCGCTGAAGACGCCGCCCACGATCACGGCCGAGCTGAAACGCCGCGTTTCCTCCGTCAACCCGAAACCGGCGAACAGCGCGCCAAAGGAGAGAATGGTGGCCGGGTTGGAGATTGTCAGAAAAAACGTTGCAGCTGTTGTGCCCAGGAGGCCCGCCGCCCTGACATTTGCAGCCCTGACCGGATCGTGCGTCAGCCCTCGATAGCCCAGCGCCAGGAGCAATAAGCCTCCGCCAATCGCCAGAGGCAGCGTTGCTACCGACATGGCCTGCTCGAAGACCGCGATTCCGGTTACTGCGACCAGGGCATAACTGGCATCACCGAGCGCCGTTCCGAGGCCACAGGAGAAGCCAGCAGTAAAGCCGCGCTCCAATGTACGATTGATACACAGCATTCCAATCGGCCCCAGCGGGGCCGTGATGATGACGCCCAGCAGGGCGCCCTTCGCAAACAGCAATAGCATTGGTCAGTCGCTTCCCCTCCACAGGAGACAATCCCGCGGACTTTCGAAAGAGAGCCCTTAAGGCGCTATTGCGAAGAGGTAAAATCAAAAAGGCCGCCGAACCGGCGGCCTCATCGAGAATTCGAATGATTGTGACAATCAGTGCGCAGGCACGACAGCATTGCCCTGGGCAGCAAGCGCCGCAAGGTCTGCAGGCTTCAGTTCCACGGATTCGCCGCAGCCGCACGCAGACGTCTGGTTTGGATTGGTAAAGGTAAAACCGGAGCGCAACGTCGTGCTCTCGAAGCCCATTTCGGTGCCGAGGAGATACAGCACTGCTGATGGTTCGACCCAGACCTTGGCGCCATCCCGCTCGATCAAATCGTCCTTGGCGTTCGGATCGGTCACGAGGTCGATGGTATACTCCATCCCTGCACAGCCGCCCTTCTTGATCCCGACGCGAATGCCTTTGGCCTCTGATCCGGAGTTCTCGACGATCGCCTTCACGCGGTTCGCAGCGGTCTCCGTCATGCTCATGATTGCAAAGCCCATGGGCCTTTTCTCCTTCCGCGCACGGATTCAAGGTCCGGCGTTTCATGATTCAAATGTAGTGCCAGTAGCTTAACCGATCAATACCAGCCGACGGCGACCTGCGCCTCTTCCGACATTCTGTCCGGCGTCCACGGCGGATCGAAGGTCATCTCGACCTCGACGCCGGATACGCCCTCAACCGCGCCGACCGCGTTCTCCACCCAACCCGGCATCTCACCGGCAACGGGGCAGCCCGGCGCAGTCAGCGTCATCATGATCTTCACCATGCGATCGTCTTCGATGTCGATCTTGTAGACCAGCCCGAGCTCGAAAATGTCAGCCGGAATTTCAGGGTCATAGACCGTCTTGAGCGCCGAAATTACGTCGTCGCTCAGCCGCGCCAGTTCGTCGGCCGGAATGCTGGAATGCACGATGCCTTCGCGCACGTCGATCTTCTGTTCGCTTTCGTCCAAGCTCATATGGACACTCCTTAGGCAAAGAACTTGCGCGCATAATCAAGCGCATCTGCCAAGGCATCGACCTCGGCCCGTGTATTGTACATCCCGAAGGACGCGCGGCATGTGGAGGTGACGCCGAAGCGTTTCAAGAGCGGCATGGCGCAATGCGTGCCCGCGCGGACCGCAACACCCTGACGGTCGATTACCATCGACACGTCATGTGCATGGAGACCGGCAAGCTCGAAGGAGAAGATACCACCTTTGCCCGGCGCCGTGCCGAACACCCGCAACGAATTGACCGCCTGCAGCCGCTCCGCGGCGTAGGCCGCGAGATCAGCCTCATGGCGCGCGATCGCCTCGCGGCCAACCTTTTCCATGTAGTCGAGCGCATAGCCGAGCCCGATCGCCTGGACGATCGGCGGCGTGCCAGCTTCGAAGCGATGTGGCGGATCGTTGTAGGTCACGGCATCCTCTGTCACCTCGAAGATCATCTCGCCGCCGCCCTGGAAGGGCCGCATCTCGCGAAGCCGCTCCTTCTTGCCATACAGCACGCCGATGCCCGACGGCCCGTAAAGCTTGTGGCCGGTCATCACGTACCAGTCGCAATCGATATCCTGCACGTCGACAGGCATATGGACGGCGCCCTGCGAACCATCGACCAGTACAGGAATGCCGCGCTCATGCGCGATCCGGCAGATTTCCTTGACCGGAACCACCGTGCCGAGCGCATTCGACATATGCGTGATCGCGACGAGCTTGGTCCGCTCCGTCAGGCTCTTTTCGAAATCCTCGACGTGGAAAGCACCCTCGTCGTCGACGGGTACCCAGACCAGCTTGGCACCCTGCCGCTCACGGATGAAATGCCACGGTACGATGTTGGAGTGATGCTCCATGATCGAGATGACGATCTCGTCGCCCTCGCCGAGCTTGGGCATGCCCCAGCCATAGGCGACGGTGTTGATCGCTTCCGTTGAAGACTTCGTGAACACGATGTCGTTGATATCAGGCGCGTTCAAGAAGCGCCGGACCTTCTCGCGAGCGCCCTCATAGGCGTCCGTGGCCGCATTCGAGAGGAAATGCAGACCACGATGAACGTTCGCATACTCGTTCGAATAGGCGTGGGAAATCGCGTCGATGACGGCCTGCGGCTTCTGGGCGGAGGCGCCGTTGTCGAGATAGACCAGCGGCTTGCCATAGACTTCCTTCGCAAGGATCGGGAAATCCTTGCGAATGGCTTCGACGTCGTATGCGGTTGCCGGAACTATCTTGTCCATGACGCTATCCGATCAGGCGTGCTTTTCGAGCCAGGCCGAGATGACGCCTTCCAGCGCCTCGACCAGAGCTTCGTCTTCCAGTTCCTCGACGATTTCGGCAACGAAGGCATTGACGAGCATGGCGCGCGCCTTGTTCTCCGGAATGCCGCGCGCCATCATGTAGTAGAGATGGTTGTCGTCGATGTCGGCAACGGTTGCACCGTGACCGCACTGAACGTCGTCAGCGAAGATCTCGAGCTCCGGCTTCACCGAGAACTCGGCGTCGTCAGATATCAATAGAGTGTTGCACGCCATCTTCGCGTCGGTCTTCTGCGCATCGGGCGCAACGCGGATCATACCCTGGAATACACCCTTGGCGCGGTCGAAGACGACGTTACGGATCACTTCCGTGGAACCTGTATGCGGGACGTTATGGCCGAGAACCATGGTAACGTCCGTATGCGTTTCAGCGCCCAGCAGGTTGATCCCGCGAAGCGTCAGATCGGCGCCCTCGCCAGTCACCTTGATGTGCAGTTCCTGGCGAACCAGCTTGCCGCCGGCATTGATGACGAACAGCTTCAGCTTGGCATCGGTGCCGAGATCGACACGGATCTGGCCGAGGTGCGTATCATCAGCGCCCTGTTGCTGGATGATGATCCAGGTGAGCTCGGTACCCTCGCCAATCGTGATGTCACTGATGTGGGACACGAAAGCCGCATCCGACGTCACTGCAAGGTGACGTTCGATGACCGTCGCCTTTACGTTCGCGCCGAAGGTGACCGGCAGGCGCGTATGCGTCTGGCCGCCAGCGTGAACAAACTGGATCTCAAGCGGTTCGTCAAACGTCGTTTCCGAGGCAACGTCAATGACGTAGCCATCGCGAACGAAGCTGCCGTTGATCCGGCCGATCGCGTCGTCATTGCCGAGCGCGCCGAGGCTGGTGGCAGCCGTGCCGTTGGAGAGCAGAGCCGCATAGCCTGATATGTCCAGACCATCGACCGAAGCCTTAAGATCAGGAACACCCTGAATAACCGACAAAACGGAGGACTCTTCGACCAGCGGGTCGCGAGCTTCGGAGCCGGCGTCGCCAGCCTGATCCGGAATGGCGCGCAGCAGGGTCTTGAGGTCGGTATAGTGCCAGGCCTCGATGCGGCGCGTCGGCAAACCGGCCTTCTTCAGGTCGTCAAGCAGCCTGTCCCGGATGGCGATGACCGAACCGTCGCCCGGCAGTTCGCCGATCTGGTTGTTGAAAGCCTCGATGAGCGCCGCTTCCGCGGCGGTCTGGCGGCTCGTCGTCTGCATGTTCATGAGACTCGTCCTTTCCGCCTCAATCAGGCTGCCGCACCGATGATGTCGGCGTAGCCATTGGCTTCCAGCTCGTGCGCCAGCGTCTTGTCGCCCGACTTGATCACCTGCCCCTTGTAGAGAACGTGAACGGTATCCGGGACGATGTAGTCGAGCAGGCGCTGGTAGTGCGTGATGACGACGACAGCGCGATCCGGCGAACGCAGCGCGTTGACGCCGTCGGCAACGATTTTCAGCGCGTCGATGTCGAGACCGGAGTCGGTTTCGTCGAGAACGCAAAGCTGTGGCTGCAGGAGGGCCATCTGCAGGATTTCGGCGCGCTTCTTCTCACCGCCGGAGAAACCGACGTTCAGCGGGCGCTTCAGCATTTCAGTGTTGATCTGCAGCTTTCCGGCTGCGTCCTTGACGAGGCGCATGAAGTCAGGCGTCTTCAGCTCTTCTTCGCCGCGCGCCTTGCGCTGCTCGTTCATCGCAACCTTGAGAAACTGCATGGTGGCAACGCCCGGAATTTCGACCGGGTACTGGAAGGCCAGGAAGATGCCCTTGGCGGCACGCTCGGCAGCGTCGAGCTCCAGAATGCTCTCGCCGTTGTAGAGGATGTCGCCTTCGGTGACTTCGTAGTCTTCGCGGCCGGACAGGATGTAGGAGAGCGTCGACTTGCCGGAGCCGTTCGGGCCCATGATGGCGGCCACTTCGCCGGCCTTCACGGTGAGGTTCAAGCCGCGGATGATCTCGGTGCCGTCTTCGGCGATGCGGGCGTGCAGGTTCTTAATTTCAAGCATGGTATTTTCCCATAAAAAGCAATCGGAGAAAGGCGCGATCCACGCGCCCTCGCGCATTCATGTCGTGTCGCGTCAGCCGACGCTGCCTTCAAGCGAGATGCTGATGAGCTTCTGCGCTTCGACAGCAAATTCCATCGGCAGTTCCTGCAGGACTTCCTTGACGAAGCCGTTGACGATCAGGGCGATCGCCGCTTCCTCCGGAATGCCGCGCTGCAGGCAATAGAAGAGCTGGTCTTCCGAGATCTTCGAGGTGGTCGCCTCGTGCTCGAACTGCGCCGTGGAGTTCTTCGCCTCGATATAGGGAACCGTGTGGGCGCCGCACTTGTCGCCAATCAGCAGCGAGTCGCACTGCGTGAAGTTGCGGGCGTTGGATGCCTTGCGGTGCGCCGAGACCTGGCCGCGATAGGTGTTCTGCGACACGCCCGCGGCGATACCCTTGGAGATGATACGGCTCGACGTGTTCTTGCCGAGATGGATCATCTTCGTGCCGCTATCGACCTGCTGGTGGCCGTTGGAGACGGCGATCGAGTAGAACTCGCCTCTGGAGTCATCGCCGCGCAGGATGCAGGATGGGTACTTCCAGGTGATAGCCGAACCGGTCTCGACCTGCGTCCACGAAATCTTCGAGCGGTCGCCACGGCAATCGCCGCGCTTGGTGACGAAGTTGTAGATGCCGCCCTTGCCCTGCGCATCGCCCGGATACCAGTTCTGGACCGTCGAGTACTTGATCTCGGCATCATCGAGCGCAACGAGCTCAACGACAGCGGCATGCAGCTGGTTTTCGTCGCGCTGCGGCGCGGTGCAGCCTTCGAGGTAGGAGACGTATGCGCCTTCCTCGGCGATGATCAGCGTGCGTTCGAACTGGCCCGTATTCTTTTCGTTGATGCGGAAGTAGGTGGACAGCTCCATCGGGCAGCGAACGCCCTTCGGAACGAACACGAACGAACCATCGGTGAACACGGCCGAGTTCAGGGTCGCGTAGTAATTGTCGGAGGTCGGAACGACGGAGCCGAGGTACTTCTGCACCAGTTCCGGATGCTCGCGAATGGCTTCCGAGATCGACATGAAGATCACACCGACTTTCTTAAGCTCTTCCTTGAAGGTCGTGACAACGGAGACAGAGTCGAAGACGGCATCGACGGCGATCTTCGGCTTCTCGACGCCAGCCAGGATTTCCTGTTCCTTGAGCGGAATGCCAAGCTTTTCGTAGACCTTGAGGATTTCAGGATCGACTTCGTCAAGCGACTTCGGGCCGGGCGTGCTTTTCGGCGCGGCGTAGTAATAGATGTCGTTGAAATCGATCTTCGGATAATCGACGCGAGCCCAGATGGGCTCCTCCAAGGTCAGCCAGCGCTTGTAGGCTTCCAGACGCCATTCGAGCATCCACTCCGGCTCCTGCTTCTTGGCGGAGATGAAACGGATGATGTCTTCGGACAAGCCCTTGGGCGCCTTGTCCATTTCGATAATGGTCTCGAAACCGTATTTGTACTGATCGACGTCAATCTGACGAACGCGATCAACCGTTTCCTGGACGGCGGGCATGTCATTCTCCAATCTCGCCGGAGAAAAGGTCCGGCAGCTTGTCGTTCGGGCAGTATCGTTTGCCCCGTATGTAGGTGGCCAAAAGGGACTTTTCAGCCCGAATGGCAAGCGGAAAATTGCGTTTCCGCAAATTTATGAAGCGGTCAAGCCGCCTCCCCGGCCGGCTTGCGCCGAGCGGCTATTTTCGCGAAGACCAAAATCGCCTTGTCGATCTCCTCTTCGGTGGTGGCAAAGCCCAACGAAATGCGCAAAGCGCCGAGCTTGGGGTCTCGCCTCATGGCAACCAGGACATGGCTCTCGCCGACCTTGCCGGACGAGCAGGCAGACCCGGCAGAAAGCGCCACACCTTCGAGATCGAAGGCGATCTGGCCCGTTTCGGCTTTCAGCCCCGGAAGGGTGAAGAAAGTCGTGTTCGAAACGCGCTGGCCATCGGAGCCGTAGATGACGACATCAGGTGCCGCGCCTCGCATTCCGGTTTCCAGTCGGTCACGGAGCACGGAGATCGCTTCGTTGCGTGCCTCAAATTCCATCGCAGCAGCTTCGGCGGCAGCACCAAACCCGATCACCGCAAGCGAGTTCTCAGTCCCCGAGCGGTGACCCTTCTCCTGGCCGCCGCCATGGATCAGCGGTCGCGGCATCAGCACTTCACCGCGCGTGACAAGCGCACCGGCGCCTTTCGGGCCGCCGATCTTGTGCGACGAGACGATTAGGAAATCGGCGCCGAGCGCGTTGATATCCAGCTTCAAGCGACCGGCTGCCTGTACGGCATCGACAACAAGAAGGCAGCCATGCGCCTGCACCAGCTTCGCAACCTCGGCAATCGGTTGGACGATGCCGGTCTCGTTGTTAACGAGCATGACCGCGACCATCGGCAGCCCGGCCGACTTGTCATGAGCGGCAAGCGAAGCACCAAGCGCATCGAGATCGACGACGCCGGCCTCCGTCACCGGAATTTCCGCCGTCTGTTCCTTCGGGAAGCGACCGCCTTCCCGCATCGCAGGATGCTCGACGGCAGAATAGTAAAGCTGGCTGACTTTAAGCGGCGTGCGCCCCATCCTGAACTCGGGCGTCAGCACCATATTGGCTGCCTCTGTCGCGCCGCTCGTAAAGATTACATGGGCCGGATCAGCCCCTGCAAGTGCGGCCACCTGGCGTCGTGCATGCTCGATCGCAGCACGAACGGCTCGGCCTTCGCCGTGGACCGAGTTTGGATTGCCGAACAGGTCCAACGCGCGCAGGACCGCGTCGCGCGCATTCGGATGCAGCGGCGAAGTCGCGTTCCAATCGAGATAAAGGCGTGGCGGCGCCATGATCTTTTGTCCTGCGCTAAATCCTTGCGAGGCGGCTCGGCTCATTTTCCTTGAAATTTCGGCCGGGCTTGCCTTATGACACATCCCACAATGCGTGGATCGTCATGCAAGTTTCGAATTGTTCTAAACTGCGTTTTAGAAAAGCTGACAACATTCGTCAAGTCTTACGCAGGGCCGAACGCGAAAAATAAAAGCCGGAGTACCGATGCCCGAAGTCATTTTCAACGGCCCTGCCGGCCGTCTTGAAGGCCGCTACCAGCCCTCCAAGGAAAAAAGCGCACCGATTGCCCTCATTCTGCACCCGCACCCCCAGTTCGGCGGCACGATGAACAACCAGATCGTCTACCAGCTCTTCTACATGTTCCAGAAGCGCGGGTTCACGACGTTGCGTTTCAATTTCCGGGGAATCGGTCGCAGCCAGGGTGAATTCGACCACGGCGCTGGCGAGCTTTCGGACGCCGCGTCCGCGCTCGACTGGGTACAGAGCTTGCATCCTGATTCGAAGACCTGCTGGGTTGCCGGTTATTCCTTCGGCTCCTGGATCGGCATGCAGCTTCTAATGCGCCGCCCGGAAATCGAAGGTTTCATGTCGATCGCGCCGCAACCGAACACGTATGATTTCTCGTTCCTCGCGCCCTGCCCGTCTTCCGGCCTCATCATCAACGGCGAAGCCGATAAGGTTGCGCCCGAGAAGGACGTAAACGGCCTCGTTGAGAAGCTGAAGACGCAGAAGGGTATCCTGATCACGCACCGCACGGTGCCTGGCGCCAACCACTTCTTCAACGGCCAGGTCGAGACGCTGATGAGCGAATGCGAGGATTACCTCGATCGCCGCCTGAACGGCGAACTCGTGCCGGAACCGGCTGCCAAGCGGATCCGCTAAGCGGTCCGCATCCCGGCGGTCAGTTCGAACGTCGGACAGGCCAATCCGTCAATGATCATCGGCATGCGGCTTCGCATGCCGATTTTCGTTAGGACATGCTGAGATGCGGCATTGTCCGGATGCGTGGATGCGATGAACTGCTGCGCGAAGTTCCGTTCGAAGAACCATTCCGCCAACTCGCCGGCAATCTCCGTCGCATAACCCTTGCCCCATTCCTGGAACCGAAGCGAATAGCCGAGTTCGAAATCCTGCCGCTCACCGCCAAGCAGGGAAAAGCCCGCGCTGCCAATGAAGCGGCCGTCGTCACGACTGAGGATCTTGTACTTGGTGGCTCCATCCCGCTCCTGCTCGCCGAACCAATTGCGCAGCCGTTCCTCGGCTTTCTCACGCGACCACGGCGCAGCGCCCGAAAGATACCGTGTCGTCTCAATCGTGGAGTGAAGCTCATGGATCAGGCCCGCGTCGTCAGGTTCCCACATGACCGCGACTAGGCGCGGCGTCTCCAGAATCGCCTGTTGCATCACGGCTTCACCACGACACCGCCGCTGACGGGCGCACGCACGCCGGTCGTGCCGGGAAATGTCAATGGTAAGCGGTCCAACGACCTTACCGCGAGATAGCCCCAGGCTTCAGCCTCCATGGAATCGCCATTGAACCCCGCCTGCTCCGCCGTTATCACCTCGGCGCCGTTGCGATGGGCGATATCTTTCAAATCTTGCATCAGCACGCGATTGAGCCGACCACCACCGCAGATGACGTAGAGGGCCGGCGTGACCGGCAAGTGACCGGCGGACTTGATGATCGAGGCGGCCGCGACATAGGCAAGTGTGCGGGCGCCGTCTACAAGCTCCGCATCTGCACCCGACGGCGGCGGAAAGTCGTTGCGGTCGAGCGAGCGCCGCTTCTCTGCGGTGAAGAACGGGCTATTCAAATAGCGATCGGCCAGTTCCCCCACGATCCGTCCCTCGGAGGCTATCATGCCGCCCTGATCGAACGGCACGCCCGCATGGGTTTCGACCCACTGGTCGATCAGCGTATTGCCCGGGCCACTGTCAAAACCGACTATGACGCCATCCGCGCCAATATAAGTCAGGTTTGAGATCCCGCCGATATTGACGAAGCAGACCGGCAACGTGGCATGAGGGACGTTGGCGGCGAGCGCCGCATGATAGACCGGAACCAATGGCGCGCCCTGGCCGCCATGCATCATGTCGTTGGCACGAAGATCGTAGACAACGGGAATGCCGGTTTCCCGTGCCAAAAGCGCCCCATCCCCGATCTGGACCGTCAGCGCTTCGTCCGGGCGATGTAACACTGTCTGGCCGTGAAAGCCGATGACGTCGATCGACGAGGCATCGAGCGCATTCGTAGCCAGAAATTCCCTCACGGCAATTACATGACGTAACGTCAGTTCACGCTCGACAGACGCCAGATCGCCCGGCCGCTGCTCACGTTTCGCAATAGACTTCGCCTGCTCCAGCGCCAGCTTCAATCGGTCGCGGAAGGCTGGCTCATACGGAACACCGAGGAACGGCCCGCGCTCGACGAAGGCTCGGCCGTCGGTCCGCAGCAGCGCCACATCGATGCCGTCCATTGATGTTCCGCTCATCAAGCCGATCGCGGTCCTGATCTTCTCCATGACCCCTCGCTGGAAGATTCTCGCCAAATGGTGACTGTTCGGCAAAACAGTGCTAAACGCGCCGCGTCACTTCAACAATAGCCAATCCGAAAATCCGCACCCGAGAGCAAAAGGTCATGTCCGAGTTCAAATCCGATTTCCTCCGTACGCTGAAAGAGCGCGGCTTCATTCATCAGATTTCCGATGAAACGGGCCTCGACGAACTCTTCGCCAAGGAAACGGTAACGGCCTATATCGGCTTTGACCCCACCGCTCCCAGCCTGCATGCCGGCTCGCTGATCCAGATCATGATGCTGCACTGGATGCAGGCGACCGGCCATCGCGCCATTTCGCTGATGGGCGGCGGCACCGGCATGGTCGGTGATCCCTCCTTTAAGGAGGAAGCGCGGCAGCTGATGACCGTCGATACCATCGAGAGCAACATCGCTTCGATTAAGCGCGTCTTCTCGAACTACCTCTCCTACGGCGAAGGCCCGAAGGATGCGTTGATGATCAACAACGCAGAGTGGCTGAGATCGCTCAACTACCTCGAATTCCTACGCGATGTCGGCCGGCACTTCTCGGTCAATCGCATGCTGGCTTTCGACAGCGTCAAGACGCGCCTTGACCGCGAACAGTCGCTGTCGTTCCTCGAATTCAACTACATGATCCTGCAGGCCTACGACTTCGTCGAATTGGCCAAGCGCTACGACTGCCGTCTGCAGATGGGGGGGTCGGATCAGTGGGGCAACATCGTCAACGGCATCGACCTCGGTCACCGCATGGGGACGCCGCAGCTCTACGCCCTCACCTCGCCGCTGCTGACGACCGCTTCCGGCGCCAAGATGGGCAAGTCTGCGACCGGCGCTGTCTGGCTCAACGCGGACATGCTGTCGGCCTATGACTTCTGGCAGTACTGGCGCAACACAGAGGACGCTGACGTCTCGCGCTTCCTGAAGCTCTACACCACGCTGCCGATGGACGAAATCGCACGCCTCTCAGCGCTTGCCGGTTCCGAGATCAACGAGGTCAAGAAGATCCTGGCGACTGAGGTCACCGCGATCCTGCATGGTCGTGTTGCCGCCGAGCAGGCTGCCGAAACCGCCCGCAAGACCTTCGAGGAAGGCGGCCTTGCCGAGAACCTTCCGTCTGTCGACGTCCCGGCTGCCGAACTCGACGGTGGCATCGGCCTTCTGTCGCTGATCGTCCGCGCCGGCCTTGCAGCCTCGAACGGCGAGGCCCGCCGCCACGTTCAGGGCGGTGCGGTGCGCATCAACGACCAGGCCGTCAGCGACGAGCGCAAGATCATCGGCAGCGAAGAGATCACCGCTGATGGCGTGATCAAGCTATCGCTCGGCAAGAAGAAGCACATCCTGATCCGCCGCGCTGCCTAAGCGTGGTCAACGTCTCAGACAGAAAGCCGGCCTCGCGCCGGCTTTTTTGTGCCTACTGGAATTCGAAGATGTTGCGGAAAACGCCCGGCGCGATGATCGACAACGGATTGACGATCAGATCCGGCGATTCCAACTTTCCTGTGAGCTTGAAGGTAATGCCGATCAGGCCGCGATCCGTGCCGTTCCCAAGGATGATGCCGATCAACGGCAATTCGGCAAACAGCCGGTTGAGGCCATATGCAGGCATGAAGGTACCCGTCATGTCCATCCTGCCGCGCTGGTTACGAACCGTTCCCTGAAACACCGCGCCGACCTGGTCACCACGCACCACGCCGTTCTCGATACTGACGACGCCGTTCTGAGAAACAATGCGCGCAAAGCCGCGCTGGAAACGCTGCGCCGATGTATCGATGTTCCGTTTTACCGCTGAATTCAGGCTTCGTTGCTCCTCGCCGACCGGCGTCGAAACGATCGAGTGCAAGCGCTGTTCGTTGATAAGCGAGAAGCGCCTGATGTCGATGGAGCCATCCCAATTGTCGCCCGCCCCTAGGCGGATCTGCATATTGAGCAAGCCGCCCATCATGTGCTGATAGAGGTCGGCGAAGCGGGAAACAGAGCCGGCATCGCCGCTCGTGACATTGATAACGCCATTTCCCTTCGTCTGGGCTACGAACGCCTCGCCGCTGTCGGTGACGCCGGTAAAATTCAGTGTCTGCAGCCTCCCGCCTGACGACACATAGGTCATCTCGGCATTGCGCAACTTCTCGTCATTGAAACCGACGACGCGGCCGAGCTTGGCTCGAACGGATATGCTGCCGCTGTGGTCGGAGTCACCGCCGCTGCTGGACTTCAATCTCGCGATGATCGGACGTGCATCTGCACTCTCGCCTGACACGGAGACATCAAACCCTCCCTTGCCGCGCTTCACCGAAACGGAGAAGTCGTCCAGCGACGACAGTTTGACACTGTCGAAATCCGCCTTCACGAGATTGCCCTTGCCGATAACAAGCGAGCCATTTGCCCCGAATCCATCCCCCTTGAGGACGAAGTTCTTCAACTCGGTGTTGTCTGCAGGGCCGGAGGCCTCGAATGTGGCCGTCGCGCCGATCCCGCCGCCCTTGGACCAGCCGATCCATGGGAGAGACAGCCGCGCCCTTCCAAGGTCGACAGTGACCGCCTGTCGGTCCTGATCGATGCGATTGAGTTCCACGTCGACGCTACCATCGACGATGTCGTTGAGACCGGGCAGCACCTTTTCCCGCTGATCATTGTTCAAGGTGGCAGTAATGGTCTGCTGCGGCTGGACATTGGACGACTTGTCCGTCGGCTCGACAAGCTTGATCCCGGCGGGAATGCCATCGATCAGCCCTTTTCCGTCGAGGCTGACCTGCTTTGGATCCGCGTTCAACACGCCGTCGAGACCAGTGATCTTGCGGCCCGAAAACGGTTTGGCGACATCGAGATCCTGTAGCTGCAGGACCGCTTTCCATTCAGCAGGAGGAGGACTCTGCGACGAGATCAGCCCGATGCGAGCCTGCACTTTCGCCGACACCTTGCCCTTCAGGTCCTCGGGCACGAAGCCCGCGCGCTGTAACACCTGGATCGGCTTATAGGTGAGCAATTCGCCGACCGCGTCAGCCGCGCCGGAAATGGGAAGATTGAGTTCGGCCATGAGCGGCTTGTCGTAGGTCGATGGCAGGACAAACGTGCCCTCGCCGACGCTCACCGATCGTCCGGACGGAAAGAATGCCGTCCCGCTCTTGATCGAGATTGTCGCCCGCGGACCGCTCAGATCAAAGTGGGCATTCATATCGCGGATTGGCGGGATGTCGCCGGCCACGTTCATTCGGGTATCTGCGATGTCGAAAGCAATCCGGATCTGGTTCTTGTCGAGTTTCAGACCTTTGCCGACCGCCTCGTCCAGGCGTCCGAACGGAATGAAGACGGAGATTGATGCGTCGGTGACGGTGCCCCCGAAGAGGTTGCGCTGAACCCATTCGCGGCCCTTCGACGCCATCCAGAATGGCCACAATTGCTTGACGGCCGTTGTCTGCAACTGCTGTGACTGCCCGGCAAAGCTGATCTCCGGCGACACGTCGCCCAGACGAACATGCAGCGAGCCAAAAAGACCGCCAGCAGGGCTCGAAACCCGCATGTTCGGGAATTCGAGTTCGCGGTCCGTAACGAGGTAGCGACCGGTCGCCTGGATATCGAAGGCGAGCGGTTGCTCGCCTGACGCGGTGGGGGCCGCGGTGCCGCCACTGACCAGCAGATCTATCCCGAAGCCCTTTCCTGCAGCGGCATCGATCTTGTCCAGATCGATAAGAGCGCCGGTAAGCGGTACGGATGTCGCGCCGAACTGAACACGCGATTTCGCGATCTCAAGCTTCTGCTTGTCAAAGTCGTAGGCGAGGTTGATGCGCCCTCCGCTCAACTCCTGCTGGTCGCCATCCATATAGAATTGCCCAGGCTCCAGGTCGACTGACGCGCCGAGCGCCGGCTCGGCTTGATCGCCGGTGCGAACTGCCGAGATCGTCACATCACCAGAGCCGTCGATGCCCTGCCGGATTTGACCCTGGACATTCCGCTTGAGTGTGAACGGTCCCAGGTCGACGCCCGCCAGTTGTCCCGTCAACTTCGAGGTACGTTCGCCGGTTCTTTCGGTGATGACGCTGAGCGTCGCTGCCTTGCCGTTGATCGCGACCTCACCATCCAGCGCCAGCGCGCCTTGGCGTGTCCTTGTGAAGTCCAGGCTGTCGACGACGATCGAGAGTGGACCATTCGCCGTATCGGCCAGCTTGATATCTATGCCCGAGAGTTTCACTGAGCGCGTCCCACCCCGCTCGACAAAACTGTCGATCATGTCGAGTTGAGCGAACGCAGCTTCCATCGCCGTCGGAATCTCGTCGATGCGAACGTCATCGAGCTTGAGCGGCTTTCCAGACGGCAGCAGCGCTGTGTCGAGTGCGATATCTTCCGCCTCGATCTGCGCAATCGCAATCCGACCGCGAAAGAGTTGTAGCGGGTCGAGCGCCATGCGCATCGCATGTGTGGTCGACAGGTGCTGTCCGCTCTTCTCGTCAATCATGTTGACGTTGCGAGCTTCGAGCGCAAGGCGCAGGTTCGAGGTAAAGCGGATAGCAGTGGAGCCGACCTCCGCCCTATAGCGAGGCCCGATGGCCGAATTGAGTGCAGCCTGCGCCTGCCGCGTCAGCGGCCCGTCGAATATGCCGCTTTCTACCGTGAAGACAATTGCAGCGAGCACGAAGAAAATAATGGCGATGCAGCCACCCGTGGCGCCGGCGGTCTTGCGCATGCGCGAACGCGACGGCGGGCAACTGACGATCATGGGATCTTCGGCCTGCGCCGAAGGGAGCTCATGCAGTGCGACGATGTCTTTCTTGCGGAATGTAATTTTCTCGCCGCGGATCGCCGACATGCGTCTCGCCTAACTCCCTAATTTGCGGTTTGGACCAGACTGGCTGGACGACTGCCCGTCCAATATATATCTGGCAAATCACCTGTTATCCATAAACTCGGCAAAAGAAAGGTCTCTCCATGACGGATGTCAGCATCGGCACGACGGCGCCTGACTTCAATCTCCCGCGCGATGGCGGAGGCCGCGTCGCGCTTGCCGATTTCCGTGGTAAGCCGCTGGTGTTGTTCTTCTATCCCAAGGACGACACGACAGGATGCACGGCCGAATCGTTGGCTTTCACGGCGCTTGCAGACCAGTTCGAAAAGGCCGGTGCTGCCGTCATCGGCATGTCTCCCGATTCCGCAAAATGCCATGATCGCTTCATCAAGAAGCATAGTCTTTCGGTTGTCCTGGCGTCCGATGAAGAGAAGACGACGCTGGCGGCCTACGGCGTGTGGAAACAAAAGAGCATGTATGGACGCAATTTCATGGGCGTGGAGCGCACAACCTTCCTCATTCGTGAGGATGGGACCATCGGAACGATCTGGCAGAAGGTGAAGGTGCCCGGCCACGCAGAAATCGTTCTTGCCGCCGTGCAGAACCTGTCGCGATGACCTCTCGCTCCAGCATCACGTCCCTGCGCGGCGGAGCGATCGACGCTATCCGAGCAACTGATCTCGATAAGAAGACGACGCTCGCCCAGGAAACTGCGACGCGTTGGTTTGCTCGCACACTGTCCCTGCGTTCGCCACTTGACGCGCCGCTGCCTGAGAGGCCGGGCCGTCCGGATAAGCCGGACTTGATACCGCCGACGCAGGTGGAGAGGCGGTCCTTGCATACCGTCAAGGGGCGCATCGCGCTGCTGCATGCCATCGCCCACATCGAACTCAACGCCGTCGATCTGGCGCTTGATATCGTTGCGCGATTCGCGACCGAACCCGTCCCGAACTCCTTCTTCGACGGGTGGATGCAGGTTGCCTTCGAAGAAGCGAAACATTTCCGCATGGTGCGCGCCCGCCTGAATGACCTCGACGCCGACTACGGTGACCTCCCCGCCCATGACGGCCTTTGGCAGGCCGCGCACGCGACGAGGAATGACCTGACGGCGCGCCTCGCCGTTGTCCCGCTTATTCTCGAGGCTCGCGGGTTGGACGTCACACCGTCGCTGCAGGCCAAGATGCGCGAAACCGGGGATTTGGAGAGCGCTGCCGTGCTCGATGTCATCTACAACGACGAGAAAGGTCACGTTGCGATAGGCGCCAAATGGTTCCGCTTCCTTTGCGCCAGAGAAAAGCGGGATCCGGCACGGACATTCCACGAGTTGGTACGCGCCAATTTCCGCGGACCGTTGAAGCCTCCCTTCAACGACATCGCCCGGGCCGAAGCAGGACTGACGCCATCCTTCTACCGATCGCTGACATCGACAAGCAATGCCTGATCCGATCACGACAGCCATACTGACCTAAGTAAATATTAACCATAATCGTGCGTAATTGCGGCAATTGAGGCATCGGCCTTCGATTGGGAGATTCTCCGTGACGCATGCACAGCATAGCCGCGTATTCGGTCAGCGAAAACAAGAGCATATCCTGATCCTGGCGAGCGGTGACCGGGTCCGTCACCTCACCGTCAAGCCGTGGATGGCGGCGCTTGTCTTATGTTTTGTCGGGGTCTTTGCGATCGGCTATCTGTTGGCCACATCCTATCTCGTGCTGCGTGACGACCTGATCGGCGCGGCAATGGCCAGACAGGCGCGCATGCAGCACGACTATGAGGACCGGATCGCCGCTCTGCGAGCTCAGGTCGATCGCGTTACCTCCCGCCAGTTGCTCGATCAGCAGGTCGTCGAAGACAAGGTCGACAAATTGATGGAGCAACAACTGGCGCTCACCTCACGCCACGGCAAGTTGGGCTCCCTTCTTGACCGGGCCGAAAGTTCCGGGCTCGGAAACAAGGCGGCCACACCACTCCAGTCCTACGCGCCCGACGCAAACGAGAAGCATGCCTCGCTCTCCGGCGCAGTTCTGGCTATCGAGAATCAGCTTGCCGGCGCTGTAGAACCTGCTGAGGCGACGCCTGATAACGCGACGCTGGCTGATGTGCCGGCAAAGGAAACCGTCGGCGACCGAGCTGACCGGGTTTTTTCCAAGGTAACGCTGTCTCTGAAGGATATTGAGCAGAAGCAACGCACCCGCATCGCGCAACTGACGAGCGATGCCGGCGGCGCCGCCAATGCCATATCGAAGGTCTTGACGCGGTTCAGGATTTCGGTCCCGGCCGAGCGCTTGAAGCAGGATGACACCGCAGTCGGCGGCCCTTACGTAGAGCCTGAGAGCAACGATGATTTCGATACGTCGCTTGCGCAGTTGGACGATGCCCTCACCCGCCTGGAGACTGTACGGAGCATGGCCGAATCGCTGCCATTCCAGAATCCGGCCGCCGGCAAGGAGATCACCAGCTCGTTTGGGAACCGGCGTGATCCGTTCCTCGGCCGCCTCGCACTCCACTCCGGCATCGATTTCCGTTTTGCGCCTGGCGAAAAGGTTCACCCGACGGCACCCGGCAAGGTCATAGCGGCCGGCTGGACTGGCGGCTACGGCAACATGGTCGAGGTGGATCACGGCAAGGGCATTTCCACGCGTTACGGCCACATGTCGGAAATTCTCGTGAAAATTGGCGACAAAGTCGACCGCACGGACGTGATTGGCCTTGCCGGCAGCACCGGCCGGTCCACCGGTACGCATTTACACTATGAAGTCCGTCAGGATGGTCGTGCCATTGATCCCATTTACTTCATGAATGCGGGCTTGAAGCTTGCGAGTTACATACAGTAACTACGCGCGCTAACCACGTCTTTACCTCTGCACTGGCTGCAAGGCCTGTATTCCTTGACTTAAGGAGAGTTTCGGCTTATGTCGCGCTGCATTGCGCCACGCAATCACGCCGACTCAACCAGAGTACGGCCGAACCGGAACGGAAACAGTTTTCCCTTTGACGACATTTGCTGATCTTGGCTTGAGCCAAAAAGTGCTTTCCGCCGTGACCGACGCGGGTTACACGACGCCAACCCCAATTCAGGCTGGTGCCATCCCCTTTGCGCTTGAGCGCCGCGATATTTGCGGGATTGCGCAGACGGGAACGGGCAAGACTGCGTCTTTCGTTCTGCCGATGCTGTCGCTGCTGGAAAAGGGCCGTGCCCGCGCCCGCATGCCCCGGACTCTGATCCTCGAGCCGACCCGCGAACTAGCCGCCCAGGTTGCGGAGAACTTCGAAAAGTACGGCAAGAACCACCGCTTGAATGTCGCGTTGCTGATCGGCGGCGTTTCGTTTGAAGATCAGGATCGCAAGCTCGAGCGTGGCGCGGATGTTCTGATCTGCACCCCGGGCCGCCTGCTCGACCATTTCGAACGCGGCAAGCTTCTGATGAGTGCTGTCGAAATCTTCGTCATCGACGAAGCCGACCGCATGCTCGACATGGGCTTCATCCCGGATATCGAGCGCATCGCAAAGCTTATCCCGTTCACCCGTCAGACACTTTTCTTCTCGGCAACCATGCCGCCCGAGATCCAGAAGCTTGCGGATCGCTTCCTGCAGAATCCGGAGCGGATCGAAGTTGCCAAGCCGGCATCCACCGCAAAGACGGTAACGCAGCGCTTCGTTGCCTCGCATGGCAAGGATTATGAGAAGCGTGCTGTTCTGCGCGATCTTATCAAGGCTCAAACCGATCTGAAGAACGCAATCATCTTCTGCAACCGCAAGAAGGACGTGTCCGATCTCTTCCGTTCGCTCGACCGCCACGGCTTTTCCGCCGGCGCTCTGCACGGCGACATGGATCAGCGTTCGCGCATGGCCATGCTGCAGAACTTCAAGGACGGTAATCTCCAGCTTCTCGTGGCTTCCGATGTCGCCGCTCGCGGTCTCGATATTCCCGACGTCAGCCACGTCTTCAACTTCGATGTTCCGATCCATTCCGAGGATTATGTGCATCGTATCGGCCGTACCGGCCGCGCAGGCCGTTCCGGCGCTGCATTCACCATCGTCACCCGCCACGACCAGAAACATGCCGACGCGATCGAAAAGTTGATCGGCGAGAAGGTCGAGTGGTTGAACGGCGACCTCTCCGCCTTGCCTCCGCCCGAACCCAGCCGCGACGACGATCGCTCGCGTCGCAAGGGCCGGGACAAGGACACCGGCCGCGGCAAGAGCCGTCGAGGTCATAAATCTGAAATCGCCGTCGCAGATAATGACGTCGAGACGATGGAAACAGCAGCACCAGCAAAGGTCGAAAGCGTGAAGCAAGAGCGCAAAGCAGAACAAAACAAGCCGCAGCAGAGCTCGCGCGCCGCTCGTCCTTACCCGGCAAACGACGACAATCGCGACCGCCGCCGCTATCGCGACCACGACGACGGTCCGACGCCGGTTGGCTTCGGTGATGAAATTCCCGCCTTCATGCTGATCACGGCCAACGCCAAGATCTGACGAATATGGGCACGCCTGGCATCGATTTCCCGGGCCTTGGCGTTGGCCTGGTGGTTTTGCGCGACCGCAAGATCCTGCTTTACAGGCGCATGCGCGCTCCTGAAGCCGGCCACTGGAGCATTGTGGGCGGCAAGGTCGATCATATGGAGCCGTCCGAGCAGGCGGCTCGACGCGAGGCGGAAGAAGAAACCGGCCTATCGATCGGCCGCGTCAACCTTCTCGGCGCCACGGAACTGATCAGCGACGCGGATGCCCAGCACTGGATTTCCCTGCTCTATGTAGTCGGCCGTGAAGAACACGGAAGCTGCTGATTAGACATAGGAATCGAAGGATCTGCAGATCTTCTAATTGCCGGAAACAGCCACCGAACGGGCTGTTTCCTTGCAAAATCAGTTTGAGGTTTCCC
>NZ_JACUZX010000022.1:0-94227 GCF_014851575.1 Rhizobium sp. RHZ02 | reverse complement strand
TTGGAGTTCGGCTCGAAGACGCGGCGTCGTGCGGGCGCTGCCGTGAAGAATACTTCCCATAATGCATCCTCTTCCTGACGACTCAGGTTCAATGATGCACCATCACACTCAGGGACTACACACCTAGAGGTTTCCGGCGCTCAATTCGCCAGTCTCTCGATGACGAGATTAAGCAGCGCCCGCAAGCGCGCCTGCCGTTTCATATCCCGGTGATAGCCAATCCAGGTGTCGCGCCCCGGCGGCGCTTCACCGAGGTCGACCGGCTCGATATCAGCGATTGAATCGCCAAGGGGGCGCGGCAGGACGGCGAGCCCGGCCCCATTCCTGCACAGCGTCGCCTGGACATCGCGGTTGTTGCTGCGCATGGCAATCTCGGCCTTTGGCAGAAGACGCGTCAGCCATGTCACATCAGGCATGCCGCCAAACGCCTCGTCCATCGTTACCAGGCGCGCGCCCGCGCCATCTCCTGCCTTCGGGTGCTCCGCCCCTCGGCGGATGTAAAGCCGGTAGTCGATATGCAGCAGCTTCCTCGATATCACGTCCGGCTCGGTAAAGGGCGCGATCCGAACGACGACATCCGCCTCCCGGCGGGAGAGACTGAGCAGGCGGCTATCGGTCAGCAATTCCACGACGATCTTCGGATAGCGCAGCGAGAATTCCCCAAGGACCGGCGCCAGCACATGTGCACCGAACCACTCCGAAGAGGACAAGCGCAGGAAGCCGCTCAATTGCCGGCTCTGTCCGGCAAGTTCGCGTTCGAGCCCGAGTGCTTCCTCTTCCATCCGCTCGGCGTGGGCAAAGACGGCTGCGCCCTCGTCGGTCATCACAAACCCGTCGGCTGTCCGCTGAAACAGGGTCTGGCCGAGCGAGATTTCAAGGGCGCGAAGGCGACGCCCCATCGTCGGCTGCGTCAGGCCGAGGCTGCGGGCGCCGGCGCCGAGAGTTCCCTGGCGCGCGATCGCCAGAAACAGTTTGAGATCGCTCCATTCCACAAGCCGACTCCCATACAAAAATGTATGAACTTCGTGCAATGTCTTTCATTTCCATTCTCATATCAACGGCGCATTCTCCAGGCAACAACAGACGAAGGAGAGTTGCATGTCACAGATCACAACGATGAAGGCGCTCCTGATCGACGCGCCGAACGCGGATTTCCGCCTGGCCGAGATCGCCCGGCCGGCGCCGCGCGAAGGCGAGGTTTTAGTCCGTATCAAGACAAGCGGCGTCAATCCGCTGGACACCAAGATCCGCGCCGGCAATGCCACCCATGCGCGCCATCCGTTCCCGGCCGTTGTAGGTATGGACATTGCCGGCGTCGTCGAGCAGGTCGGCCCCGGCGTCACCGAGTTCCATCGCGGCGACGAAGTCTATGGCACGACCGGTGGCGTCGGCGGCATCCAGGGCTCGTTGGCTGAATTCGCAGCGGTCGACGCCCGGCTGATCGCGCCGAAGCCCAACAATCTCTCGATGCGGGAGGCAGCAGCCCTGTCGCTGATCGCGATTACCGCCTGGGAAGGATTGGTCGATCGAGCCAATGTCCGCGAAGGCCGGCAGGTTCTTGTCCTCGGCGCCGGCGGTGGCGTGGGGCACATTGCCGTACAGATCGCAAAAGCCGCGGGTGCTGATGTGTTTGCCGTCGACGGTGGCTCCAAGGCTGGCTATCTAAGAAGCCTTGGAGCAACGCCGATCGACTACAGGGTAGAGACCGTGGCGGACTATGTCGGCAATCACACGGCCGGCAAGGGCTTCGACATCGTCTACGATACCGTCGGCGGCCCGGGCCTCGATACAGCCTTCCAGGCGGTCGGCCGGTTTGGCCACGTCGTCAGCGCGCTCGGATGGGGGACGCATGCGCTTGCCCCGCTGTCGTTCAAGGCGGCGACCTATTCGGGCGTCTTTACGCTGCTGCCGCTTCTGACCGGCGAAGGGCGAAGCCACCACGGCGAGATCCTGCGCGAGGTGGGCAAGCTCGTCGAGGCCGGCAAGCTGATGCCGAGGCTGGACGCGCGCCGCTTCGGACTTTCCGATGCCGCCGAAGCGCACGCGTTGATCGAAAACCGTCAGGCAAACGGCAAGCTGGTGGTGGAAATCGCCTGAAATCTGGACGCGCGCGGCGGAATCTCGCCGCGCCCGTCACCTATCGCGCCAGATCGAGATAGGCGCTCGCCACCATGGCATCGATATCCGCGGGTACCGGGACGAGACAGCTCTCGGCGCCGACTTCGCGTCTGGCGACACGCTCGAGGCAGCGCGCCTGCAGTGTGAAACCAAGATCCATCGATTCAACGGAATTGCCGAGCGGCCTAGGACCGGCGAGGTTCGCCATGTGGCCACCGCCGAGAACATGGAAAGAGCGACCGTCCCTCAGGTGCAGGGTCTCGATGTGATCCGCCTCGTAGCGATCGATCCGCACGACATCGGGGTGCTGCCGGAATGCGGCAACGTCGATCTCATGCGGGAAATGTCCGCCATTCATCAGGATTGCACGATCCTTGATCAGCGGAAGGTCGGCTGCGGTGATGATCGCGGGAAAGCCCGTAACGGTGACGAGCACGTCGGCCGAGGCAATCGCCTCGTTGCGCAGCGGCGTGGAAAATCCGTCAAGATGCGCCCCCAGCGCCGTCACCGGATCGATATCAACGACGCTGACGGCTGAAAACGCGTTGCGGAAACAGGCAGCGGTTCCCTTGCCGCAGGCCCCGTAGCCGAAAACCGTCACACGCTTGCCGTTGGTCGAGCGGTTGGTGAAGCGTATGTAGCTTTCGAAAAGGCTCTGGCCGACGGCATGTCTGTTTTCGGCGAACTGCTTGATCGGGCTGTCGTTGATGACCAGGATCGGCATGTTCAATTTTGCCCGTATCGGCAGCAGGCGTGTGCGGCCTGACGTAGTCTCCTCGGTGCCTCCGAGAAGGCTGGCGTAAGGAGCCCCGGCCGCAATCGCCAAGAGGTCGCCGCCGTTGTCGAGCAGAAGATCCGGCTTTTCCGCGACGACCGCCTGCAGGCTCTCATGATGCGCGACTGGGTCCGTTGTCTGGGTCGCGAACACGGTGATCCCCTTCGAACGGAGAAACTCGACGGTCGAAGGCTGCGTGCTGTTCAGATTTCCGGTGCAGACAAGCCGTGCGCCGCCGGCTTTCAGGGTCATCAGCAGCGCCACGGTCTTCGGCTCCAGATGAATCCCCGTGCCGATGGTCAAGCCGTTGAACGGTTGGGTCTTCTCGAATTCTGCCGCCGTTGCCTTGAGCAACCTGCAGCTGTTGCCGATCCATTCGATGCGGCTTGCTACTCTTTGCATATCCATGTCCTTTTGCTCGCAACGCAGTGTTAGGCTCGGCAGCGCCTTTCGACCATGGAGATAATTCTTCGCAATAGGGCAGAAAATCTGCCCTATTGCGTCGCCGCGCCAGAGCGGAGCAACCAGTCGCGAAGGGCGACGAACGCGGGTTTCGGCGAGTCGACGTTGCGACAGCACAGGCTATAGCCGGCCAGTCGGCGAATGAAGCCATAGGGTGCAGCAAGCAGATTGCGCTGCAAGTCATCTTCGATGGCAGCGCGCGGCGCGAGCACAACACCAATCCCCGATCGCACCGCCCCGAGCACCAGCAGCAGATCCTCGAATTCCTGCTTGCGCCGGAACATCACGGCCTGAGTGCCGCTCTCGGCAAACCACTCCTGCCAAAGGGTTGGCGCGCTGCGGCTGACAAGAGCGGTGATCTCCACCATCCGCGCTGGATCGCCGGCGATCCTTTCTGCCAGATCCGGTGTCGCGACGGGTCCGAATTCGTCCTCCATGAACTTGACCGCTGTCACCCCTGCCGTTGGCCGGTATTCGGCGCCCATGATGACGGCGTCGAGTTCCGGGTGCAGCGCCAGCGGCTCGACGACCGACATCGGCAGGATATCGACGTCGACGACGCCAAGCGCAGCCTGCATGTTTGCAAGCCGCGGCATCAGCCACCATATAGCAAAGGCCGAAGGTACGCCGAGGCGAATGCGGCGATCCTCGCCACCGACAAAATCTGCAGCGGCGCGTTCCAGCGTCGCGAAGGCAGCGGTGGAGGCCTCCGCGAACAGTGCAGCTTTCGCGGTCGCAGCCAATTTTCTGCCATCGCGTTCGAACAGTTTCTCACCGAAATAGTTCTCCAGGATCGAGATCTGCTGGCGCACCGCGCCGCGTACAACACCAAGCTCGGCGGCGGCGCCAAGAATGCTGCCGTGACGGTATACGGCTTCAAAGGCGCGGATGGCTTTTAAGGGAGGAAGACGCATGATTACCATAGTATTGACATAACAGTGTATGAGATGACGCCGCCGTTGATTGAAATGCAAGGCGCGCTCATATTGAACGCCTGTGCATTGGCGGAATCAGGATAGTATCTGACGGATTTTTTGTTACCCGGCGAAACAAAAAGTTCCTATTGATAGTTATCAAATCCGAGCCAAAAGCATGAAATGCGTATGGATCGCGCAAGCTTTCCAGCGGATACTAATATAGACGACGACTCACTCGAACAGAACGCCAAGGTGACCCGACCGTTGACTCTTCTCGCCCGCCTCGCTGCAGACGTCCAGCTCATGTTTCGGCGCCCTCCGCGTCAACAATATGCTGCGCTCTGCTATCGGGTCAAAAAGAAAACCAACGACGTTGAAGTACTTTTACTGACCAGCCGCGACACCGGCCGCTGGGTCATCCCCAAGGGATGGCCGATGGACGGAAGGTGCTCGTATGAGGTCGCCGCACGCGAGGCATTCGAGGAAGCCGGTGCGCGCGGAACCGTCGAGAACGAGATCCTTGGCTCCTACTCCTACCCTAAGGTGTTGAAGAACGGCCTAAAGGTCACCTGTAAAGTGCAGGTCTATGCTCTCGAGGTTCTGGAGATCGCCAAGAACTTCAAGGAAAAAGGCGAGCGCAAGGTGGAGTGGGTCTCCTGCGACGAGGCTGTGAAGCGCGTTCATGAGCCTGAACTTCGCAATCTCATCCTGCTGTTCAAGCGCCGCATGACGGAACAGCTTGCGGCAAGCATGCCAAAGCAAATTCCGGCGGAATGAATACTGCCATCTTGCGCTGCTAAACTTGGCGGCGCTAAAGCAGGATTCAACGAAGGAATAGCATGCCCAACCGATCAGCCGTCCTCACGAAACGAACGCTCGACAAAGACCTCGACAAGCTGACGCATGTCGAGGATGCGACGAAGTTCGTCTCGCGAAAACTGGTGGCGCCGGGCCTCGGGCTGATCTTCCTTGGGCTAGCCATGCTTTTCGCGGGCGTCTATGTCTTTGACCGGCCAAGCGCCGTGCTGGTGATCGCGGCAGCGGCGCTCGCCGCCTACATGGCCATGAACATCGGTGCAAACGACGTTACCAATAACGTCGGCGCCGCCGTGGGCGCCCGAGCGATGACGATGGGGCAAGCTCTTGTCATCGCAGCCATCTTCGAAATTCTCGGGGCGACAGTTGCCGGCGGCGAGGTCGTCAAGACGATCTCCTCCAGCATCGTGGATGCCGTGCAAGTCCCACCAGGCACACTCAGCTGGATCATGATAGCGGCACTGATGGCCGCCGCATTGTGGATCAACCTCGCGACCTGGATGAACGCACCGGTCTCGACCACGCACGCGATCGTCGGCGCGGTGATTGGAGCGGGTATCGGCGCGGTCGGTCCGGACCCGGTGAACTGGCGGGTGATGGTCGAGATCACATCGGCCTGGGTGACTTCGCCGCTGCTTGGCGGCGTGATTGCGGCCGGCCTGCTTTTCCTCGTGAAGAGCCTGATCATTTACCGCGACGACAAGATTGCCGCGGCGCGGCGTTGGGTCCCCGTTCTGATCGCGATGATGCTCGGTGGCTTTGCTTCCTACATGGTGCTGCAGCTTACGCCCGCTGGCGCGTTTTCCTCGTTCACAATCCTCCTTTTCGGCGTCGCGGCCGGCGGCCTCGGATGGTTTGCCGCGCGTTCATTCGTTCACAGGCAGGCCGTAGGGCTGGAAAACCGCAACAGCTCGCTGCGCGTTCTCTTCCAGATTCCCCTGATTGGCTCGGCAGCTCTGCTCTCCTTCGCACATGGTGCCAACGACGTATCCAACGCAGTCGGCCCACTTTCGGCAATCGTGCGCGCGGTCGCGGGATCCGCAGCCGGCACGAATGGCCAGCCCCCGATCTGGGTGCTGCTCATCGGCGCCTTCGGTATCTCGGTCGGCCTACTGTTGTTCGGGCCGCGCCTGATCCGGCTGGTCGGTGAACAGATCACCAAGCTCAACCCCATGCGCGCCTATTGCGTTGCGCTGTCGACGGCCTTCACGGTTATCGTGGCCTCGTGGCTCGGCATGCCCGTCAGTACGACGCATATCGCGGTCGGTTCCGTGTTTGGCGTCGGCTTCTTCCGCGAGTGGTACACCCGGAACTCGAAGCGACGCATCCGGTACGTGCGGCGCAAGGCGGAAAGCTGGGCGATTGATGAACCGGAAGATCCGAACACGCATGAGGTTCGTCGCCGCTATCTCGTTCGCCGTTCGCACTTCATGACGATCATCGCCGCCTGGATCATCACGGTGCCGGCCTCGGCAGCGCTTGCAGCGATGATCTATTGGGTTATGTTCGCGCTCTTTGTATGAGCAGGACTTTTCGATGCGCGCCAATTTTCGGATACAACGGCTGTTTGTGGACGCTCCCCTCGCCGCCGGAGCAACGGTCGAGACGACGGGCGACCACTTCAACTATCTCGCCAACGTACTGCGCATGACTGATGGCGCCGAACTGCTCGTCTTCAATGGCCGCGATGGCGAGTGGAAGGCGCGCCTCACCTTTCCAACGCGGAAACGGATTGTACTGGTCGCCGAGGAACAGACCCGCCCGCAGCCGGCGGCGTCCGATCTGCACTATCTCTTTGCACCACTGAAGGTCGGGCGACTCGACTACCTGGTGCAGAAGGCCGTCGAGATGGGCGCAGGCCTTCTGCGTCCAGTGATGACCCAGCATGTGCAGGGCAAGATCACCAATCTCGACAAGCTGAAGGCAAATGTCATCGAGGCAGCGGAGCAATGCGGCATACTCGATATCCCCGACGTTGCCGAGCCCGTGAAGCTGTTCGACCTGCTGGACACTTGGCCGAGCGACCGCCGCATCATCTATTGCGACGAGGGCGATGCGGGGCAGAACCCGCTACCACTGCTGTCCAAGATCAGCGAGCGACAGCTGGCGCTCCTTGTCGGCCCAGAGGGCGGTTTCTCCGAGGAAGAGCGCGCGCGGCTGCGCGGCCTCGATTTCGTGACCGCAATCCCGCTCGGGCCGCGGATCCTCAGAGCCGATACGGCTGCGGTTGCTGCCATGGCAGTCATTCAAGCGTCGATCGGCGACTGGAATTAACCTTAGGATCGGTCGCGGCCGAAATATCCTGCTATTTTTTTGATGGACCGTTGAAACAATTTCACTTGCAACATACGTGGGAGCGGTCCTAATCACCCTTCCAATTGCCCGGGTTTTTCCAGGCGCTCTCCCATTGCAGGTAGACTTGAATGGCTCGCGATACCACCGACCAGACGCCACTCTCTTCGGTTCAGGAGCTGACCGATTATCTTGCCGCGGGGAACAAGCCGGCGGAAAAATTCCGCATCGGTACCGAGCATGAGAAGTTTGCCTTCTTCCGGGCGGACAACGGCCCTGTGCCGTATTTCGGCGAGGCCAGCATTTCGGCGCTGTTGAAAGGCCTTCAGCAGAAATCCGGCTGGGACCCGATCATGGACGGCGACAACATCATCGGCCTGGGCGAGCCGAACGGAATGGGCGCGATATCGATCGAGCCTGGCGGCCAGTTCGAACTGTCCGGCGCGCCGCTGGAAACGATCCACGAGACCTGCAAGGAATCGAATACCCATCTGGCGACGTTGCGCGAGATCGCCGAGCCGATGGGCATCCGCTTCCTCGGCATTGGCGGCAGCCCCAAATGGACACTGGCCGAAACGCCTGTCATGCCGAAATCCCGCTACGAGATCATGACCCGCTACATGCCGAAGGTCGGCGCCAAGGGTCTCGACATGATGTATCGCACCTGCACCATCCAGGTGAACCTCGACTTTTCCTCCGAAGCCGACATGCGCAAGAAGATGCGGGTTTCGATGAAGCTTCAGTCTCTGGCAACCGCGCTCTTTGCCTCGTCGCCCTTTACCGAAGGCAAGCCCAACGGCCTGCTCTCCTGGCGCGGCGACATTTGGCGCGACACCGACAACAATCGCTCCGGTCTGCTGGACTTCACCTTCCGCGACGATTTCGGTTTTCATGATTATGCCGAATGGGCCCTCGACGTGCCGATGTATTTCATCGTGCGCGACGGGCACTATCACGACTGTACCCACATCACGTTCCGCCAGTTCATGAACGGCGCGCTGAAGGGCGCGGTTGCCGCCTGGGAGCCGACGATGGGCGACTGGACGAACCACCTTTCGACCCTCTTCCCCGACGTTCGCCTGAAGCGCTTCCTAGAGATGCGCGGTGCCGATGGCGGCCCGTGGCGGCGCATTTGCGGGTTGCCGGCCTTCTGGGTCGGGCTTCTCTACAACGATGCTGCACTCGAAGACGCGGATATGCTGACCAAGGACTGGACATTCGACGAGGTCAACGCGTTGCGCGATGCCGTCCCGTCCCAGGGTTTAAGGGCAAAGTTCCGCGGCCATGAGCTTTATGAGACGGCGCGCGAAGTGATCGCCGTTTCGAAGTCCGGTCTCCGAGCGCGCAACAAGCTCAACAAGGAAGGCCAGGACGAAACCATCTTCCTTGCGCCGCTCGACGAAGTCATGGCCAAGAAGGCGACTTTGGCCGAGGATCTGCTGGCGCTGTATCACCGCCGCTGGAACGGTTCCGTGGAGCCTGTCTTCGAAGAGTATCAATACTAGGGTCTACCCTAAGCCCTTCTGCAAAAAGCGGTTTGCGCATTCCTTTTTCCGGCTATAGTGACGCAATTACGCGTTGCGAAACCGGGAAAGGGATTACCATGCTGCCACTCTTCGACATGATGATGCAGGCCCAGAACGGCGCGGCGATGGATGCGGTCTCCAAGCAGTTCAATCTTGCCCAGGAGCAGGCCACAAAGGCGATGGCCGCGCTGATGCCGGCATTTTCCGCCAGCCTGAAACGGAGCAGCAGCAACCCCTACGACTTCATGGGGCTGATGCAGGCGGTCGCCTCCGGCAACTACGCCAAATATTTCGAGGACATGGGCAAGGCCTTCACCCCGCAAGGAATCGATGATGGCAACACCATCCTCGGGCAGCTGTTCGGCTCCAAGGAGGTCTCGCGGGCGGTTGCGGCGCAGGCTGCCCAGATGACCGGGATCGGCCAGGAGATCTACAAGCAGATGCTGCCCGTGATGGCCGATACTTTGATGGGCGGCCTGTTCAAGCAGTCGATGGGGCAGATGAACGCGCCCGTCAATCCATTCATCAACACCGCCATGGGCGAAACCATCCAGAAATGGCTGGAAAGCACCGGCTTTGCGCCGAAGCAGAAGGCCGCTCCGGAGCCCACCATCTTCGACAATCCTTTCACTCAGGCCATGCAGCAGATGTTCGGCATGCAGAAGCCGGAGGCAGAGAAGACGGTCACCAATCCGTTTTTCGACAATCCATTCGCAAAGGCCTTTCAGGAAATGATGGGCTCGCTCGGAAAGCCGGTTGAGCCGAAACGAGCCGAAGCCCCGAAAGAGCAGGCAAAGGCAGAGGCGGAACGCTACGTCGACATGCTGAACAACATGTTCGACAGCGGGCTCGAGGTTCAGAAGAGCTACCAGAAGAGCATGGAAGCGATCTTCGAGACGTTTATGCCGAAGGCGCCCTCCACTCCCCCGAAGGCATAAAAAAACCCGGAGACGGCTGGGAGGCCGGTCACCGGGTAAGAGGCAGGGCTATTGGCTATCACCCTGCGGGGAAAAACTGGGCCGGTCTCAATCCTTTTGGGACCGGAAGAGCGACTTCGGTCCGCGGTTGCGCGCGGATTTAGTCAGGTGTTCCGACGGATCTTCAAAGAAGGTGGACGCCAGGAACGCGGAAGTGAGATCGGTCCTGCTAAGGCCGATATCCTTCAATTGATTGTCATCGAGCTCGTTCAGCTTGTTGATCTCCATACGGTTGCGGATCACGCGCAGTACGGATGACAGCGTTGCAAAGCCATTTACGAGACGCTGGAAGAACGTCAGCGAGGTCTGGCTGCAGTCGAGTTCGAGTATCCGGTCTGTCGTGCGCATGGGACGATCCTTTCATTGGCGCGCAACAACCCACCCCTCCCGCGAGGTCGAGCGGCAAGGCATCGGGTTGAAATCGGAGCGGACAGGCAGGGTGTCTGTCCTTCACTTTGCTTGATTTGCACCCCGAAGATGCCAAACACCTATTGATCAGTCCAACGAATGTTTCTAATGATTAACATCAGAGATCTTTATAGGTGAACTCATGTCAGCGCCTCTCGATATTGATCAGTTGCAGACCTTCATTGCGATTGTGGATTCCGGCAGCTTCACCAAGGCTGCCGACAGAGTCTACAAGACGCAGTCCGCTGTCTCCATGCAGATGCGGCGACTGGAAGAGCGCATCGGCAAGCAGCTTTTCATCAAGGACGGGCGCGGCAACCGCCTCACCGTCGAAGGCGAGAAGCTCTTGAACTATGCGCGACGAATCATTCGCCTCAACAACGAAGCGATCGCAGCCTTTGATGACAACCGTCTCGAGGGCACGCTGCGCATCGGCACGCCCGATGACTACGCCGACCGCTACATGCCCGAGATCATCGGCCGCTTTGCCAAGACGCATCCGAACGTCGAGCTTTACATTGTCTGCGAACCCTCGGTGGGCCTCGCCGAGCGCATGAATCGCGGCGAGCTCGACATCGCGCTGGTGACCCACAATCCGCGCGAACGCATGTCGGATGTCGTGCGAACGGAACCGCTCTGCTGGGTCGGCTCTGCCAACCATCCGATCCGCGACGATGCCCCCGTGCCGCTCGCCGTCGGCCGTCGCGACTGCCAGTGGCGGCAGCTCGCCTGCTCGGCGCTGGATGCGGTCGGTCGCGAACACCAGATCCTGTTCACCAGCTGGTCGTGCACCGTCGTCGCGGCCGCGGTCCTCGCCGGCATGGCCGTTTCCGTCATGCCGGAATCGGCTCTGCGCACGGGGATGAAGGTGCTAAGCCAGGCGGACGGCTTCCCTGCCCTGCCCCCGGTCCAGATCGGCATCATGAAGCGGCCGGGTGTTTCCATCTCGCTGATGAACGCGATCACGGCGCATATCACCGCCTGCCTCGACAACATCACGCCCGCTGTCGTCGACGACAATCTCGACGCTGACGTCAAGAACGCCTATGGGCGGGCTCAGCCCCGCCTCAAGGTCGCTGGCATCGTCCCGAGTTGGTAGGCTCAGGCGGCAACCGGTGAGAGGAAGGCTGTTCGGATCACGCGCTTCCACTCATCCAGGATGCGTCTTGCAAGGGAATCCTCGCTGACGACCGCAAGGCGGATCGATGCCCCGAGCAGATGGCTGAACAGATAGCTGCGGGCCTGCATGTCCGCTGCGGAGAGCTCAGGTGCGACGCGGCGGACGGTATCCTGAAAGATGTCGGCAATCCGCTTGCTATGCTCGATGTTGAGCAGCAGCAGGTCGTGGTCGGTTTCGGTACCCATCCAGATGCCGAGATAGGCGGCATCGTTGCGATAGTCGGCGTAGTGCCAGTCGATCGTCGCGACGAGTACCTCGAGCGCATGGTCGACGGAGTGCACGGACGCAAAGGCCTCGGCGATGCGCGTCTGGAGCGCCAGCGCATGGCGGTCGAAGAGCGCTTTGACGATCGCCGCCTTCTCGGGAAAATACTGATAAACGGAACCAATCGGAACCTTGGCGGCGACGGCCAGTTCCGTCATCCGCATGGCGCTTACGCCCTTTTCAGCGATGAGTGCGGCTGCGGCCGACAAGATGTGGTCGAGCCGCTGAATACTGCGTTCCTGCTTTGGCTTCCGGCGGAGGCCAATACGATCCAAACTTCCGACCTTCATGTCGTTCCCATTTGTTCTATGTGGAGCGACGGAGGTGGTTCATACCGGCGCCATCTCGCCGATATGACATGCAGGTCTTCACGACTCGTAAACGAGATGCATCGGATTGTACGGATGGGGAAAAGTATAAGAAAATCGGGGTGATACACCCGTATTTGGTCAACTCCGCGTGTTGTTTTGCTCACTTGCGACGGGTTGGACGTTAATCGTTGTGGCCGTGGCTTCTCGGTCGCTGCGCGCACCGATTCGCGCACGCTACATGTGCCTCAAGTGCCCTCAAATCGGCGGCCACTCAGATGCCACCTGAAGAGCGGCCTTGCTCGTAATTCCATTGACCTTCGATAATCTCAAGTCGTACTTAATGAGATTATCGATTGGAAGAGATTATCATGCTGACCTTACGACAGATGCGTTATTTCGATGCGCTGGCAACGACGCGCCATTTCGGCAGGGCCGCCGAAATGGTCCACATCAGCCAGCCGGCGCTGTCGACCCAGATCATGGAAATGGAAGAATATCTCGGCGCCAAGCTAGTCGAGCGAACGCGGCAGAGCACGATCCTGACGCCGAAAGGCGAAGAGGTTCTGCACTATGTCCGCGCCATCCTGCATCAGGTCGACCTGCTCGAGCAGACGGCCCGAAAGGGCGAAGGCACGCTCGAAGGTCTGATCCGCATCGGAATTATTCCGACAGTCGCGCCCTACCTCGTCCCTCAGTTCGTTCCGCATCTGCGCAAGACTTACCCCAGCGTTGAGGTGGAACTTCGGGAGGCGGTCACCGATCGGTTGATGGCGGACCTCCTGACGGGAAAGCTCGATGCCGTGATCGCGGCCTTGCCGCTCGATATCGAAGGCATCCAGACGCGACCGCTCTTCACCGACCGCTTCTTCATGGCCGTAGCGGACAACGGCGAGGCGGTGCTGATGTCGCCGCTCACCGAGCATGAAGTAAATGTCGATCGCCTGCTACTGCTCGAGGAAGGACATTGCCTGCGCGATCAGGCCCTTGCCGTCTGCAGCGCCGGCAAGCGCAGCCTCGTCAACTTTGGTGCGACCTCAATGGCGACGCTGCTGCAGATGGTGTCGCATGATATGGGCATGACGCTCATTCCCGAGATCGCCATTCCGACGGAGACCAGCCGCAATTCGATCCGCATCGTGCCCTTTACCGATCCACAGCCGTCGCGCGAGATCTGCCTTGCCTGGCGTCGCAGCAACCATCGTGGCAAGGAGATGGAGGCGCTGGCAGAGGCGATCATCGCTGTCGCCCCTGCGCCGCGCGAGCTGGCGGCCTGATCAGGCCAGGTTCTTCTTCAGGAATTCGACAGTCCTGCTCCAAGCGAGGTCGGCCGCCTTCTTGTCGTAGCGAGCCGCCGACGTGTCATTGTTGAAGGCGTGGTTGACGCCGTCATAGACGAAGATCTGGAAGTCCTTGCCATTGTCCTGCAGCGCCTTCTTGTAGGCGTCGATGCCGGCATTGATACGGTCGTCGAGGCCGGCGTAATGCAGCATCAGCGCAGCCTTGATACCAGGCACATCGGCCGCCTTCGGCTGGGCGCCGTAATAGGCAACACCCGCCTTCAGGTCCGGCGAGGCAACAGCGAAATCGTTAACCAGCCCGCCACCCCAGCAGAAACCGATCACGCCGACCTTGCCATTGGAATTGTCGAGTTTGCTCAGATATGTAAGCGTCGCCTCCGCGTTCGCCACCGTGGCGGGTCGGTCGAGCGTGCTGAACATCTCGCGGGCCTTGTCCTCATTCTCCGGCGTGCCGCCCTGAGGCGAGAGGAAGTCTGGCGCCAGCGCGATGAAGCCCTCCAGCGCCATGCGGCGCGCGACATCGCGGATGTGCGGGTTCAGACCGCGGTTCTCGTGGATAACAATCACGGCGCCGAGTTTTCCCGATGCATCCTTGGGTTCGACGAGGTAACCTTTCATCTCACCAGCTCCACCGGGATAGGTGACGTCCTTGGCCACCACCCGCGTGTCGTCGGCGGTGATCATTTCGGCGCTTGCCTTGTTGGCCGCAAGCATCGGTGCGATGACAGCGGCTGCGCCGGCGGAACCGGCCAGTTTCGTCAGCTTGTCCATGAAGTTGCGGCGATCGAGTGTCAGATGCGTGTATTCGTCGTAGGCGTTGATCATCGCCTGCGTGATTTCCGGCTTGTTCATTTGAGGCCTCCCGTTCCCTACCTGTCGGCTTTCGCCTGTCGGGGAAGATAGGTCAGCGGCCAGTAACGCAGGAACAAAACTGCGTTACTTCAAGTCGCTCAACCGTTCGCGAATGCCATCCAGGCGGCAAGCCACATCCACATGGCGCCGAGCACCACATAGCCGCAGGCGAAGAGCGGGCTGCGATAACGCAGATTGTTGCTGGTCACGTGGATGAAGGCGTGCAGATAGCGCGTTGCGACAAAGATCCAGGCAAGAACAACGGCGACGAGGTTATCGGCTTCCGTCATGTAAAGAAGGACGCAACAGGCGTAGAAAAGCACCGGCAACTCGAACTGGTTGGCGAGGCAATGCTTGACGACAAGGCCTTCCGCTGGCTCGTCGCGATTTTCCCGGTAGTTCGATCGCCGGATCTTGCCCCCCCGAACCAGCTTTTGCCGGCGGTACGAGAGAAGCATGTAGAGGAAATAGACTAGGGCTACGTGGGCAATAATGGGCCAGAACATCTCGTAGCCGGTCATGCTGTCTCTTCCTTGCGGTTTTTCCGTTTGATTTCCACGCTGTAGAGGAAAACAACCGACGCCGCAAATGCCCGTCGCGATTGTGCGACGGGCATGGCTGCTGCATCAGACCTGGGCGATGCCGCCATCGGCGAAGAGTTCTGCGCCAGAGACGAAGCTCGATTCATCCGAAGCCAGGAACAGAGCTGCGGAGGCGATTTCTTCGGCGCGACCGACGCGGCCCATCGGAACCTGCGAACTGAGATAGTCGAGAAGGCCCTGCTGGTCAGCCTTGTCCTTGCCTGCGAGTTCGACCAGGCCGGTCGTTTCCGTCGGGCCGGGGCTAAGCGTGTTGACGCGGATGCCGCGGTCCTTGAGATCGAGGATCCAGTTGCGCGCGAAGTTGCGGATCGCCGCCTTCGAGGCAGCGTAGACGCTGAAAGCGGGCGTGCCCGTCGCACCGGCCGTCGAGCCCGTCAGAATAACCGACGAGCCGTTACCGAGCAGCGGCAGTGCCGTTTGCACGGTAAAGAGCACGCCCTTGACGTTGCGGTTGAACGTGTCGTCAAACTGTTCTTCGGTGATTTGACCGAGCGGCGCGAACGAGCCCCCGCCTGCGTTGACGAAGAGCACGTCGATGCGGCCGGCCTCTTCCTTCACGCGATTGAACAGACGATCGAGATCGGCCTGCTTGGCGGAGTCGGCCTGGATGCCGATGACGTTGCCGCCGATCTCGTCGACGGCCGCGGCGAGCACATCTGCGCGGCGGCCGGTGATGAAGAGGCGAGCGCCTTCGGCGACGAAACGCTTCGCCGTGGCGAGACCGATGCCCGACGTGGCGCCGGTTATCACTGCAATCTTGCCATTCAATTTCTGAGTCATTGTCGTCGTCTCCTTTTGTTCGACTGAGCAGAAGATATGGACGCGCCGATCGTTTCGAAATAGAAAGGAATGAAAACCATTGTTGCAAATACGAAATGATGAAGCTGCCAGACTTCGAAGGCCTCGCGATGTTTGCCAAAGTGGCGGAGGAGCGATCGTTCGCCCGCGCGGCAAAGACGCTGGGTATTTCCGTAGCAACCGTTTCGCGCGGCGTCGCACGCCTGGAACAGAGACTGGGCGCCCGGCTGTTCAATCGGACATCGCGCCAACTGTCGCTGACGGAATTCGGCCTCCGTCTCGCCGAGCGCGCGTCGCGGATCTACTCCGATGCGGAGGAGATCGAGAATGCGGCGCTCGAGCTGTCGAGTCGTCCCCGCGGTCTGATCCGGCTGGCAGCGCCAATGACGTTCGGCGTGCATTGGATTGCACCGATCCTGCCCGAGTTCTTTGAACTCTACCCCGACATCAGCATCGATCTTCACATGAGCGACGCGAGCGTCGATCTCGTGGGGGAAGGTTTCGATGCTGCGCTTCGTATCGCGGTTTTGCCGGACTCGTCCCTAATTGCCCGTCGGCTCGCGCCGGTTAAGCCGTTCATTCTGGCGTCGCCTGCCTATCTCGAGAAATACGGATGTCCTGAGCATCCTCGAGAGCTGGCCGCGCATCACTGCCTCGGCTATGCCTATCGGCCACGCCAGGACATATGGCGGCTGACGAATAAGGCAGGCGAGGAGGAATTCGTCACCCCAACCGGCCCACTTCGGGCGACCAATTCGGAAGCATTGATCCCAATGGCGTTGCGCGGCCTCGGCATCTGCGAGCTGCCGGAGTTCATGGCCAGCGAATATCTAGCTGACGGGCGCTTGAAGGCGATCTTGACCGATTGGAGCCTGCCCAGCGGGGCACTTTATTTTGTCACGCCGTCCGCACGCGCACGACCGGCAAAGGTCGAAGTATTATCGGAGTTCATGGCGGCTCGCCTTTCCAATCCGCCATGGCGGTGGCCGCGGTAAGCTACTGCTCGCCCTCTTCGCCGCGCATCGCACGAACGACAGCGAAGCGGATGATGACGACGAGGCAGATGGCGAGGCTTGCGAATTTCAGCCGTGTCATCCACGGCAACAACTGCGCGGCCTGATCCGCCCAGGCACTGTCCCCGAAGGCGATCAAGCTGGAGACATTCTCGCCGTAGTCGGCGAGGCCATAGATGAAGGGGAGCGCATAGATCAGCTTGGCGAAGAACGGCCGAATCGGGCGGTTGAAGTATGAGCCGCCGGGTCTCAGCTTGATCAAGACCAGCAAGAGGAGTGCCGTCAGAAGTGCCGGAAAGATCAGCTCGGGACCAGCGTACATGGCCCGCAACAGATTGTTGGCAATCTCGTTCTCGCCGAGGAGCCGCTGCATCTGGCCGACGGTCAATTCGTCATAACCGGCGAAATAGATATCGAGAACGGCTTGCCCGGTTTCGTGCTTGAAGGGGACAACAAAGCCGAACGTCGTCCACGCAAGCACGCCAAGGCAGATAGCCGCGAGCAGCGCAATAATCCAGAGCGGAATACGGCTGCCCGCGTTCATTTTCAGCCGCCGGAGCCCGGATAGTTGGGGCTCTCGCGGGTGATCGTCACATCGTGAGGGTGGCTTTCGCGAAGGCCGGCGCCGGAGATGCGCACGAAGGTCGCGCGCTCCTGGAAGTCCTTGATGTCCTTGCCGCCGACATAGCCCATGGCTGCCTTGAGGCCGCCTGCAAGCTGATGCAGGACGCCCGAAACCGGGCCCTTGTAGGGAACTTGGCCTTCGATGCCCTCGGGCACGAGCTTCAGCGTATCGCGCACTTCCGCCTGGAAGTAGCGGTCTGCCGAGCCGCGCGCCATGGCGCCGACGGAACCCATGCCGCGATAGGCTTTGAAGGAACGGCCCTGGTAGAGATAGACTTCACCCGGGCTCTCATCGGTGCCGGCGAGCAGCGAACCGATCATGACAGCGGAAGCGCCGGATGCGATCGCCTTGGCGACGTCACCCGAGAACTTGATGCCACCGTCGGCGATGACAGGGATATCCTGCGCCCGTGCTGCCTCAACCGCCGACATGATGGCTGCGAGCTGCGGAACGCCGACACCGGCGACGATGCGCGTCGTGCAGATCGAGCCCGGGCCAATACCGACCTTGACGGCATCGGCACCTGCATCGATCAGCGCCTTGGTGCCGTCAGATGTCGCGACGTTGCCGGCCATGACGCGGACGGAGTTGGACAGCTTCTTTACTCGTCCGACGGCATTGAGAACGCCCTGCGAATGACCATGCGCGGTATCGACGACGAGAAGATCGACGCCTGCCTCGATCAGGCGTTCGGCGCGCTCGAAACCATCGTCACCGACGCCGACAGCGGCAGCGGCGCGAAGGCGGCCCTGCGCATCCTTGGATGCGTTCGGGTTGAGCTGCGACTTTTCAATGTCCTTGACGGTAATGAGACCGACGCAGCGGCCTTCTCCGTCGACCACCAGCAGCTTCTCAATGCGATGCGCATGAAGCAGACGCTTGGCTTCCTGCTGGTCGACGCTTTCCTTGACCGTGACGAGATTCTCGCGCGTCATCAACTCGTAGATCTTCTGCTTCGGATCGGAGGCGAAGCGAACATCGCGGTTGGTCAGAATACCGACGAGACGGCCGGACTTTTCAACGACCGGGATGCCCGAGATGCTGTAAGTCTTCATCAGCCCGAGCGCATCGGCGAGCGTCGCGTCGGGACCGATCGTAACCGGGTTGACGACCATGCCGCTTTCGAACTTCTTGACCTGGCGGACCTGTTCGGCCTGCTCGGCCGGCGTCAGGTTCTTGTGGATCACGCCAAGGCCACCGGCCTGAGCCATGGCGATGGCAAGGCGGCTTTCCGTGACGGTGTCCATGGCCGAAGAGATGATCGGGATATTCAGCTCGAAGTCAGTGGCGATGCGCGTTGCAACGCTCGTCTGACCGGGCAGGACCTCGGAATGACCGGGCTGCAGGAGCACGTCATCGAAGGTGAGTGCATCCAAACCGGTTGGCGTTTCTATGATGCGAGCCATGGCCAATTTCCTTCAATTAAGAAAAATGCAACGCCTCCCGGAACGAATCGTCCGCACCGGCAGTGTGCAAGGGTTGCTTTGGAAGTTGGCGAGGGCTGGTAACACGTCTATGACAGGAAGTGAATAGCAAAAAGCCCGACGTGTTCGCCGGGCTTGGTATGGCTGCCATGCAGCGGTCTCACAGGTCGAACTGATAGGTCTTCGGAACGAAGCGATATCCGTCGTCGTGTGCCTCGACAAAGCCGACGGCGGGGAACGGCATGTGGTAGCCTAGGAAGGCAATCTTGTCGGCCGCGATCATGCCGAAGACCTTGCGGCGCGTTGCTGCTGCCTGCGCCTTGTCCATATCGAAACGAACCTCCCAATCCGGCTTCTGCAGCGACAGAATATAGTGATTGGCGGTGTCGCCCGTTGCCACGAGGCGCTTACCCTCGGATTCGATGTGGAAAACCATGTGGCCCTGCGTGTGGCCCGGCGCCAGCATTGCGGTGATGCCGCTTGCAACGGTGCCGCCATCGCCGATTAACGTCGCTTTCTCGGCAAGCGGCACGACGTTGGCGAGAACTGTCTTGTGACCGCCTTCGGCGGCTGTGCCTTCACGCGCTTTGTCCGTCCAGAAATCGTATTCGATCTGGCCGATGACGTAACGCGCGTTCTTGAAGGCCGGTGCGCCCCCTTCCATCAGGCCGCCGATATGATCGCCATGCAGATGGGTCAGCGCGACCAGCGTGATGTCGTCGGGCGAATAGCCGGCAGCCTTGAGCCCATCGCGAAGCAGCCCGCTGCCGCGGGCGCGACCGCCTTCGCCAAAACCCGTATCGACAAGGATGACATCCGATCCCGTGTCGATCAGCGTCGGTGCGTAAGTATTGACGAACTTGTCGGTCGGCAGGAAATTCCTCGCAAGCAGCTCCTGAACCGTTTCCGGCTTCTGGTTGGTTCCGAAGGTTTCATAGGGCTTTTCGGCAATCGTGGCGCCGTCCTTGAAGACGGTAAATTTGTAGGAGCCGAGTTTAAACTGATTGAACTGGGGCTGCGGCGTCGCATCCATCTTGGTCTTGTCTCCACTTACGGCCATAGCGGCCGTCTCTTTCAAAATCATCGGCGTCGCCAGCAGGCTGATGCCCGCAGCAAGCAAAGTGCGCCGTTTCATCCCCGGTAGTGCCATATCCCGCCTCCCAATAGCGTGCAGCATCACTGCCGCATACCCCCAAATGACCAACAGCCGCCGCGTTTGTTGCACCCGACCAAAACAAGCATATGTCAATCTTGGCCGTTGAATTTGCTGAGCAAGCGGTCTCACGCAGACGTGATGCAAACGTGCTTCGGAAGCGGAATGAAGGGTTGGCAGAGCCTGTCGCGAGGACTACAGAGCACGGGCCTCCACCGCCTTCGCAAGACCTTCAAGGCATTTCGCGTATGAACCGCATCGTTCCGCTGATCCTCGCCGTTGCTCTCTTCATGGAGCAGATGGACTCCACCGTCATATCGACCGCCCTGCCCGCCATCGCCAACGATCTCCACGTCGGGCCGATCACGCTGAAGCTGGCACTGACCTCCTACATGGTGTCGCTTGCGGTCTTCATTCCGATCAGCGGCTGGATGGCGGACCGGTTTGGCGCCAAGCGCATTTTCCGCCTGGCCATCTGCGTCTTCGTCGTCGGGTCGATCTTCTGCGCAATCTCGTCCGGCCTGATCGAGTTCGTCATTGCGCGCTTCCTGCAGGGCATGGGCGGGGCGATGATGACGCCGGTTGGCCGCCTTGTGCTTCTGCGAACGACGAAGCGAAGCGAGCTTGTCTCGGCGATGGCCTTGCTGACCATCCCGGCGCTCGTCGGACCGTTGGCCGGACCGCCGTTAGGCGGCTTCATCACCACCTATTTCACCTGGCACTGGATCTTCCTGATCAACGTGCCGGTCGGCATTGTCGGCGTCTGGCTGGCAACGATTTTCCTGCCGGAGGTTGAGGCGACGGCGCCGCCGAAGCTGGATTTCACCGGCTTTTTGCTGACATCGTTTTCGGCCGCCGGCGTCGTCTTCGGCCTTTCCGTCGTCAGCCTCCCGGCCTTGCCGCCCGTTATCGGCATCATGGCGACGGCAATCGGCCTCGTCTGCGGTTTTCTCTATGTGCGCCATGCCAAACGGCATCCAGCGCCGATCCTCAATCTGAACCTCTTCCGCAATCCGACGTTCCGCGCATCGACAACCGGCGGCACGCTGTTTCGCATCTGTATCGGCGCCATGCCCTTCCTGACGCCGCTGATGCTGCAGCTCGGCTTCGGCCTGACGCCGTTCCAATCGGGTCTCATCACTTTTGCCGGCGCGATCGGGGCGATCACGACCAAGTTCATGGCGCGTCGCGTTTTCGCGGCTGCCGGCTTCCGCACCACACTGCTTTCGGCAGCAGGGGTGACGACCGTGGTTACGGTCGCGACCGGCTTCTTCACGCCACAGACGCCACATCTCGTCATCATCGCCATTCTTTTGGTCGGCGGCTTCTCGCGCTCGTTCTTCTTTACCGGCGTCAATGCGCTGGCCTTTGCCGACATCGACGATGCACAGGCGAGCCAGGCAACGTCGATGAGCTCGGTGATGCAGCAGATCAGCCTGGCGCTTGGCGTCGCGGTTGCCGCAGCAATCCTTGAAACATCGATCCATTTCCGCGGCGAGGCGCTGCAGGTGGCCGACTTCCACGTCGCCTTCTACGTGATCGCGATCCTGACTGTCGTGGCGACCATCCCGTTCATCCGGATGGACAGGAGCGCCGGCGCGCTTGTTTCCGGCCACCGTGCGAAGCGCATCACCCCGGCGACGATCGAGGCGGAACAACAGGCCGTGAAGTAAGGCCTATTCCGGAGTCTCGCAGACGGCGCTCAGCTTGTTGCCATCCGGATCGCGCACATAGGCGGCATAGAAATTGGCATGGAACGGCCGCAATCCGGGGGCGCCTTCGTCTACGCCGCCCGCGGCAAGGGCTGCGGCATGAAACGCATCGACGTCCGCACGGCGCTCGGCATGAAGCGCGACCATCGAGCCGTTGCCAGTTGATGCCCGCCTGCGGTTGAACGGGGTTACGATCCAGAGCCGGCATCGGGTGTCGCCATCTGCGGCGTAGCCGATTTCCTCTTCGGAGTAGCGCTGGCGGCGATAGCCGAGCAGCGGCAGAACGATATCGTAAAACCGCCGCGCTTCATCAATGTCGTTGGTTCCGAGGGTGACGTATAGGAGCATGGTACCCGGGCATTCCAAGTCTTGGGAGACCGGATCATCACCCGAGACCAGCCCAAAGATCAAGCTTCGGTGACATCGGGCTCCATCTGGCGGCCCTTGAAGCCTTTCGCCAGCAGGAACATCTCCACGGATTCGGCCCGCGACGACGGCGGCTTGACGTGGACAACCTGCTTGAAATGCCGCTTCAGCATGTTGAGAAGATCGCGTTCGGTGCCTCCCTGGAAGGTCTTTGCCAGGAAGTGGCCACCCTCCCCCAGCACTTCGATGGCAAAGTGTGCCGCCACTTCGCAGAGATGCATGGTGCGCAAATGGTCGGTACGGTGGTGGCCGGTCGTGGGGGCTGCCATGTCCGAGATCACCAGATCAGGCGTGCCGCCGACGGCCTCGATCAACTGTGCCGGCGCTGACGGATCGAGGAAGTCCAGCTGCAGGATCTTCACGCCCGGCAGCTGATCCATCTCCAGGAAGTCGATCGCCGCCACACGGATATCCTCATCCGTCGAGCCCGTGACCTTGGCAGCGATCTGCGACCAGCTTCCCGGTGCGGCACCCAGATCGATGATGCGGCGGGCGCCCTTCAGGATGCCGTGCTTCTCGTCGATCTCGAGCAGCTTGAAGGCGGCACGAGCGCGATAGCCCTCGAGCTGGGCGCGCTGCACATAGGGATCGTTGATGTGGCGCTGCAGCCATTGCCGCGACGACGCCTTCATCTTCTTGTTCTTGACGCGCTGGCCGAGTTTGCGGCCGGTGCGGCTACCCGCAATCGTTGGCTTCGCCATGCTTGTCCCCTATTTGCCGCGCTGGCCGCGGCGGTTGCGGTGGCGCCGCCAGACGCCGTCGTCCGCCATCATGTCCGTGAGCAGGCCTTCCCTCAAGCCGCGATCGGCAACCCGCATGCGCGGGCTCGGCCAGCGGCGGCGGATCGCCTCCAGAATCGCGCAGCCGGCGAGCACCAGATCGGCGCGATCCGGTCCGATACAGGGATTGGCGGCCCGGCTTGCGAAATCCCACGACAGCAGCTTTGCCTGCATCGCCGAGACCTCGTCGTCCGAAAGCCAGATGCCGTCGACCTTGCGGCGGTCGTAGCGCGGCAGGTCGAGGTGGACGCCTGCGAGCGTCGTCACCGTTCCCGAGGTGCCGATGAGATGGAAATCATCCGCGTGACCGATGTCGATCGCAGGGCAATCGAAGTTGTCGAGCATGCCCGCCACTTCCACCACCATGCCCTCGAAAACATCCGGGGTGACATCGCGCCCGCCATGACGCTCCGATAGCGTGACGACGCCGACGGGAAGCGAGGTCCAGTGGGTGATGTGGTTTGCGAGGCGATTGAAGCGGTTGTCGCCGATACGAATGACCGCGATTTCGGAGGAGCCGCCGCCGATATCGAAGAGGACAACGGAGCGGGTCTCGCGTCCGACGAGCGACGAGCAGCCCGAGACGGCAAGCCGCGCTTCGGTCTCCCGATCGATAATCTCGAGTTCGAGGCCGGTCTCGGCAATGACGCGTTCGAGGAACACGGCCCCGTTGCTCGCCTGCCGGCAGGCCTCGGTCGCGATCAGCCGCATACGGCGGATTTCGCGGCTCTTCAGCTTGGAGGCGCAGACGCGGAGCGCATCGACGGCGCGATCCATCGCATCGTCGGAGAGGCGGCCGCTTGCCGCCAGTCCCTCGCCCAAGCGTACGATCCGGGAGAAGGCGTCGACAACGCGAAACTGACCCGGCCGCGTCGGTTGCGCGATCAGAAGACGGCAATTGTTGGTGCCGAGATCGAGAGCGGCGTAAAGCTCATCCGGCCACGGATATTCGTGGCTGCGCTGCCCTCCTTCGGACGGGCGTGCCCCACGATTATCGTTCTGGCCGGTTCGCAATTCGGCTGCCCCGGCCCGCCCGGCGGGCGCTGGCTGCTGCGGCTGGGCCGGACGTCCGGTCGGCTTTTCATGGACCAGTGGGCGTCCCTGGAGGCCGCGCTTGCCGCGATGCTTGCGGCGATTGCGGCGACTCGGCACCGATTCGCCGTCACCGCGAACAGCGTGCGTCGCGCTTAGGGCGTTTTCGTTGCTTGCCTGATGCTGTTGAACCGCTTCGCCTGGAGCGCCTGCGCCACGACGGCGACGCTTGCGCTTGCGCGCGACATTGTCGGCTTCAATTGGGCGCGCCGCCTCTCCGGCATCGCCGGACAGGACATGCTGAGCGGACTGGTTCGCATTGCGGGATTGCCCACCACGCTTGCCCTTGCGGCGCCTGGATTTCTTGCCATCCCTGCGCCCTGCCGCCGACGCCCCGTTACCTTGCGGCCTTTGGCCGCGTTCGGGGTCTTCCACGTTCTTTTTCCATCGCGCCGCGCAAGTCCAAAAGGTATGCAGCAGGCGCTCATTCGATTTTGCGTTGGCGCGAAGATACCAGCGCATGGCGAAATCACCAAATTCTTTTTGGCGTTAGCGAAATAGGTCCTCTCTTCGAGCTCAAAAGCCAGCGTAAAACCCCTGTTCATTTTTTTCGAAACAGGTATTTGCAATCCGCCAGCTTTTGTTTATAAGCGCCGCACACCAGCGGAGCCGCTTCGAGCGCCGCACCTGCTGGGGAATAGTTCAATGGTAGAACAGCGGACTCTGACTCCGTCGATCTTGGTTCGAATCCAGGTTCCCCAGCCAATTCTCCCTAAATGCCCTTAATTCCTTGATTTTCCGGTCCTGCCGGATATCGTTTTGGCATCATGCGCGACCTGATGCCCAGAGCTGTAGCACACAGGTGATGCCCGCCTAATGAGCGCGGGGGCGTCGCAGTGGCAGGCAAGGGCAACTATCCCATGGCGGTCCGCCACGACGTCCAGAACCTTATTCGCCGCGGCAACATCTTTTACCGGCGGGCGCGTGTTCCCAGTTCTTTCACGCGATGCCAGCCGGGCAGCCGGCTTTCATTGAGCCTTCATTGTTCGGACCATAAAAAGGCTCAAGCAGTCGGTCGGAAGCTCAACACGCTCATGGCCGAGCTGAAGATGAACTCGAAGGAACCGATGTCCAAGGCGCAGCTCCAAAAGCTTTGCGAACATGAACGCGACGTGATGCGCTTGCATCTTGAAGACGTCTCGATCGCCGCAAGACGCAACGGCCGTCCCGCCGACATCGAAGTGCTGGAGCTCCATCTGGAGAATGGCTGAGCTGACAAGCTGCTCGCGGCTCGACAACGGGGTATCTGCATCTCATATCTTTGCGATCAGATCGAACTATCTAGAGCTGCTCCATGAGGCGAACACTCGCGGCTTCCAGGATGGCATCCGAATGCTGATGCACCGGTCTGCAGCCCGTCGGCGCCCGTTCGTTTCGAACCATCTCTGCCTTTCCTTCTATCCGCCATCAGCGATCATTACGTATGAAAGCCCGACCACGCTTGGCCGGCGCCGAATTCTCGATATCGCTGTTGCCCCGGCGATCGGTGCCGCCGCAGTTGCACCGTTCCTTGACGACGCGCTCAGCAAGCTTTCCTACTCCGCCAAGGTCGGTCATGACCTGTCGTAGGACCTGCGCGCAGGGTTCGTCTTTCGCAGTGAGCCTCAAGACGTCGACCAGCGAAGCAGCCAACAAAAAAGGCCGGGGCGAAACCGCACCGACCTTCCTCACATCGCTACTCATACCAGTGCCAGTACATCCGTGGTCAAAAGTAGAAAGCGATTGCGGCAAATTGCGAGCGGCAGACATATTCCAGCGCTCATCAGCAATGCCGATGAAAGGCATATAGGCACTCGCTGCATGAAACGCAAGCGCAATTTTTGGTTTTATTCTCGAAGTCTGATAAAAACAAAAATTGCACGAATTGCGTTGCATCCGGAGCCACGCTCAGGCATGCTCGCTTCTTCAGCAGCCAATGTCACGGGCGCTGCTGCATCAAGGGCTCACAGCCCTCGCCCCAAATTGAAGGAGGACCGAAGTGTCTTCCGAATTCGGTTATGTCTTACATTCCAGGGACCTTACTATGCTGCAACGCATCTTGGATGCGGCTGGATACAGTGCTGCCAATAGTGTTGCTCATCCTGAGCGATACAACATCGCAGCCAAGCTACTTTTCGAACGTTTCCAACATGGGATGACCTCCCCCGACGACCTATCCAGGGAACTGGAAAGGCATTTTGGCCGGGTGATTTCGGCAATATCTCCACCAAGCTTCGAGCGGACACGCGCCTCCATTCAGGGACGGCCTCCCCGGTAGAAATTTCCTGGAGCTGTAGGACTCTCCGCCTTCCCGATGTAGCGGGCCGATAGCATGGAACAACGCGTCAAGGCGGGGATTGAGGGAGTGGATCGCACGGGTGAGGACTGTTTCTCCCTCATGTCTTACGCTGGCTAACTGTGTGATCCACTATTCTCGAATGTGGAATCGGAGACCCTGTGTCGGTACCGAGCTGGCTAGTCTTAGTCGTTGTGAACGCAACCGCGTGCTGCTTCCTGTTGCATCTCCAGAAGAAGACCTTGATATGCTTTTTTGCGAATTGGCCTGGTGACGAACGGCCGCGCCTTCTTCTCGGCAATGCAGGCCTACGCTGGTACGATGACGGAAACAGTCACTCAGGGAGACGCGCAGTCCGCATTTCTCGCAGCGGCTCTTGACGCAGAGGCAGTGTTCCGGATGGCCTAACTCCTTACTGTGAGGATGGTCGTGTCTTCGCCATGAAGATCCCGAGATCACTGATCTCCATCACGTTGTTGTTTAGACCAAGAAGCGTGCCGCCCGCGCTTTGGTTTCGCCGTCGGTGCGGGCGCGCAAGCCTCACGTTCCAGACGGAGGAGCTTCAGCCGCTCCGTCTTCTTGGAAGCCCAAGAAGGAAAAGGCGGCCGCCGACAAAGGCGGCCCGCCCATTTAAAGTTCTCAGCCGAAGGCCAGCCAAAGCGCCCCAAAGAAGAATTGAGGTTCGGAAGGGCGATCGGCATCTGTATCGGTCGCCTTATCGTCGCCCAAGAAACACCGATCCGTTCCTGTTTGAGGCACTTGGCGACCTGCCATCCATTTCTTCCCTTTGATTGCCTGCTGCGAATACCCATCTATCTGAAGGCGGAACGAGTACTCGATGGCGCCGATAACGGACCCTCACATGATTGGAGTGTGGCCATGCTGGTACACCGATGGGAAACACCTCTCGTGCTGGGAGACAACCGCATTCGTATTGTCGTCGGCTCCCCGGAGGAGGCATTGACCTGGCTCGTCCATGAACCGAACCAGAGTGCGGCCAAGTGGCAACGAGCCTGGAAGGCCTGCCGAGCGGTCGTTGAAGGTCGGATGAAAACGGAAGACGCCAAGTCCGCCGTTCAGCTCGCGGCCACGCGCTAAGTCGTTCGAGTGCACCAATTTCGGTGATCCGGTCCTCAGGCGGCTGCCGGGTCGAGGTCTTGGCTGCTGCCTCTGCTTGATACAAGCTGGACGGCTGCGCGTTTGGTCCTTACTGGTGCGCGTGTGCCAGGTCTACTCGCTTTCACCTGATGATCAGCAGCCCGACACCGGTGGCGAACAGAACCCCCGTCCACAGCAAGTCGACGTTGATCCAGGCACTGCGCAATATTTCGAGCCCGACCCAGCGATAAACCGTCAGCGCAATGAGGCTTGTGACCGCCAACATTGCGAGCGTGTGGACGCCGACTGCGGCAATCGCCATGGCGGCGGAACCGGCGCCGCCAACATTCGGCAATGGCGGCTGGGTCAGACAGAGGGGCATCAGGGCGGGCAGGATCATGAGGCCGGCGCCATGGGCCGTGGCCATCAGGAACGACCAGAGCACAAGGCCGGCGAGTCCAGTCCGCAAGCCGACGCGAACGCGGCGACTGTGCCCGAAGACTTGATGGCAGATCGCCCAGGCAACGAGCGTCACGCCGGTGGCCATGCGCACAGCATCCTGGTTCACGAAAAGGCCGGCGGCGACTACAGTTCCGGCCACCAACGCGATGGAGACAGCATGCCCGAGGGCAATGGCGGGTACGGCCTGAACCACCGCCGTGAAACTCTGCCGGTGAACGCCGAGCGCAACGGCAAACAGCCACCCCATCGCGGGATTGAGACCGTGAAAGGCGCCCAGTCCCGCCAGCAGCATCCAGGGCCAGAGCTCGTTCATCGGCGCCTCGTTTGCCTGATGTCGTTTCCCTAGGGATAACAATAGGAATCCGACGAGCAGTCTCCACCTTGCAGGCGGACCTGATGCGGACGGTGTGACTTGGGCCATTCGACGAAGAATTTCTCGTCGAAGGCAATGCCACCTTCCGGCTTCGCATCGAGCTTCACCATCCAGCCCGTTATGCCATCGGGATAGAACTGCTCATCGATCGCCCCGTAAAGCGAGTTGGTGAAGTAGATGCGACGACCATCGCGGCTGATCTCGACCATCTGCGGGCCCCCGTTCAGCGCGCCATTCTCGGCCCCTGGGTGCGACGCACGCGAAACGATACCGCCAATGCGGACCTTGCCGGTCAGCTTCGGTTTGAACGGATCTGATACATCGTACTGAAGGAGATCGCCGGTTCCCCAGCAGGACACGTAGAGAAATCTGTCATCCATCGAGAGATCGATGTCGGTGACAAGCGGCGGCACGGCCTTGAAACCCTTGAGCATTGGCGGCAGTTGGTCGGCATCGGCGGGCTCCGCCGGAATGTCGATCACCTTTGTCACCCCCCATTTTTCACCGTCACGGTGCCAGACCCAAATCGAGGAGGAGAGATCCTCTAGGCTGAGCACGCAGTTGACAAAGCCATAGGCTTTCGTCGGGTCGTGCGCGGGCCTGAGCTCGAATACGAGCTGGTACTTGTCGCCGAAATCGATCGTCTGCAGGTGCTTGCGCGTGTGCAGATCCCAGAAATGTAGACGGCGTCCGTATTTCGCGCCGAGCAGGATGTCGGGGACGAGCCCGTTTTCGAAGGTATCGGGCGTGCCCCACTCGCTGGTAACGAGCGTGTCGTGGCCAAGGTGCCACCATACGTCATAGGAGAGCTGTTGCTCTCCCCGATCTATCTCCCACTGTCCGCGGACCTCGAAAGTCCTGTGATCAATCAGAAAAATCCCGCCTGGGGCCTTGCCTTCGGCATTGCCCAACGCGGCCACATAGATGCCCTCGGGGCCGCAATGGATGGTGTGCGGCCGGGAATAGCCGGCTCGTTCGGCCACGTCCGCGGGCTCAATCACCTTGACGATCTGAGGATTTTTGCCGTCCGGCTTGGTGTCGATGATATGGATTCGGGAAGATTTCAGTCCCGGCACGACCAGATAGCGGCGTTCAGCGTGCGGGTGCGGCGCGTTTGGGCACAGACAGGACGAACAGGCATTCCAGCCGAAATGATGCAGTTCGTCACCGACATTAGGCATCGCGAGCTTGTTTATGATCTGCCCGTAACTGGCCGATGTCGGATCGACATCGACGACAGCAAGTTCATCGGGAACCGCTCGCGTTGGATCGAAGGCGACGACATAGGCAAACGTCTCGGGCGCCGCCTTCATGGCCATGCGTGGCGACGGATAAAAGCTCGGATCAGGTTTCCACGTTTCCATGTGAATTGCTCCTGGCTAGCGTGTGCTGAACAGTGAAAAATGCTCGCTAAATGCTTGCCGACAGCCGACTCACGCTGCGGATGGGGCGGGTCCAAGGACGTTCAAGGGATACCAATTCGAACCGGCCACGCGAGCCGTAGAGGTCATCCTCCCCACGCAACTATCTCAAAAAATCGCGGGATTGGGCAGTCCTTTTTTTCATAGCCGCTCTCGCCGCCACTCCGCCTCAGACCTCATGCAGTCCTTTTGCGGACATCCTCCGCCAGTTCCTGCATCCGGTCGATCGGAATGCGTCCGATCAGCATGAAGGCGTGCGTTTCGTTCGACCAGTAGACGACATTCATGCCGCGTCGGCCTTCGACGTCGGGATCCTGCTTTCCGACGTCCGAGCGAACGATGCAGAGTGCCAGCGGCCCCGTCTCCGGGTCCAGATAGGCAATCTGTGCGAGCGGCTTTTCGTCGTATTGCAGCAATTGGGCGCGCTTGAACTCGACGCCGGGCAGCGACACCGCTTCGGGTGACAGGGAGATGCCAAGTTTGTCGACGAGCCTGGCGAGCTGGGCTGCCTGCGCTTCGCCTGACGGCGACGGGCCGGCCAGGGTATCGACAGTGTAGAGGGCGAGGTATTCGGCAACAACGGCGCGCCATTCGGTGCTTTCATCAGGAGCATCAACGCGATTGCGGATGCTGATGAAGGCCCGGTCAGCCACAATTCCGGCGACGAGGCAGGCTGCAAGCGCACCAAGGAAACCGCGGCGACCGAAGCGTTCGGGAGCCGGCTTCGCGTCGGCCGGCGTACCGAGCAAGGTGTCGAGCCTTGCCTTCGGAGCTTCGGCAAGCAGCGGCTCGAAGGCTTGCTTGAAGGGGAGACTGCTCCGCGACAACAACTCCAGCCTCGCGGCCGCACGCGCGTTCGAGTCGAGAAGCGCCTTGATGCGCGAGACCTCCGTATCCGACAGCTCACCGTCGATATAGGCCGTCAACTCCTCATCGGAGAGGATTTGGTTCTTGTCGTTCATGTAACCCCCTCTCCCGAGACACTGGCGGCTATCTTGGCGCGCGCGGCGGCAAGGCGGCTCATCACGGTGCCGATCGGGATATCCAATACGCTTGCGACCTCCTTGTAGGAAAGGCCTTCCACATAGGCGAGAAAGACCGCTGCACGCTGCGCATCCGGCAGCGCATTGACCAGCCGCAGAACCTGGTTTGCCATGAGATGGGTTTCCGCGTCGCGGGCGCCATCGACAACAAGGGCCTCGTCTGCATCGACGAAGCCCTGACCGAGGCGCACGCGTTGCGACCGGATCTCGTTCAACCAAATGGAATGAAGGATGGAGAACAGCCAGCGGTCCAGCCGCGTTCCCGTCTCGAACTGCTCGACGCGCTCCAGAGCGCGAACACAGGTCTGTTGCACGAGATCGTCGGCAACGTCGCGGCGATGCGAGAGCACAAGGCCATAGCGCCACAGCCGCAGCAGATTGTCCGCCAGGCCACTTTTGATATCGGCTTCGCTTGCGATGAGAGCCTCCGCCACGATTTTTCCTTCCAAAGCCGCCGGTTGCACCGACGGCTCTGGTACTGCGCGACTATAGGCAGGAAATGTGGTGTACGCGACCGGCATTGGAAGGTTCCTATTCAACCGTGGTTGCGCATTCCCGCTGTTCTTCAATGGTCAAGGCTTGAGGATCGCTTCGTTCAGATCGCGATACGCCTCGCAATCGGTGCCGCAGATCGTTTTGATTGTTTCCAGCTGCTCCTTGGCAAGATCGAGCCGACCCTTGATGACGTAGGCTTCGCCGAGATATTCACGAACCTGCGCGTATTTGGGATCAAGCTCAACGGACTTCAGGTAGTAGGAAATGCCTTCATCCGTGCGGCCGAGCTTGCGGGTGGCGTAGCCGCGATAGTTCAGAGCCTCGGCGGTATTCGGATCCTTCAGCGTATCGAGTATGGCGAGCGCTTCTTCATAGCGTCCGGCCTTTGCCAGCGAATAGGCGTAGTCCGTGCGGTTTTCTTCCGTCACGTTGGCGCTGCTCTGTTTGACGCACCTCTTCGTCCTCTTGTCGTACATCTGGCCCTTCTTGCAGGTCGGCATGGTGCTTTCGCTGCTCCTCCCTCCGGAGCCGCTGGACCCGCTGGATCCGCTACTGCTGCCGCCGCTGCTGCTGCCGCCGCCAATCGAAAATGCGGGCGTGGAGAGTGCAAACGCGGCAATGCAGCCGCCGACCAGGATGGAAGCAATACGAACAGTCGCGATCGTCATGGGATATCTCCTACGAAAATGACGTTGGCGGCGAATGAACACCGTTGACTGGCACTTTATTCGATTGCGTGTTCTTCTTTTTTGCACCTTGCGATCTCGGTGCGGGCGAATAAATGCGGGCCTGACGTGTTAGCCGCTCACGCGCCGGGCAAAAGGAGCATCCCGTGAGTGATACCGTAAAACTGTTGAGTCTTGCCGTCGCGACGCCGGAGCACGTCATCACGCAAAAGGAGGCGGCGGAAACCTCTGCGCGCCTGTTTTCGTCCCGCTTCAAGGATTTTTCGCATTTGGCAAGCGTCTTCGAGAATGCCGGCATCAAGAGACGTTATGCCGCCCGTCCGCTGGAATGGTTCATCGAGCCGCACGGTTGGCAAGACAGAATGGAGGCTTATGGCGAAGTCGCGCGCAGCCTGTTTTTCGAGACGGCCACCCATGCACTCAAGCAGGCCGGTCTAAAGGGATGCGACGTCGACTGCATCGTCACCATCTCGTCCACGGGCATTGCTACACCGAGCCTCGATGCACAGCTCGCAGAGAAAATGGGCTTCCGCTCGGACATCGAACGCGTTCCCGTTTTCGGACTCGGCTGCGCAGCAGGTGTTTCCGGGTTCGCCATCGCCTCGCGATTTGCCCGCGATCGGCCGGGCGCAACGGTGCTTTTCGTGGCAATAGAACTTTGCACTCTGGCTTTCCGGCTGGACGAGCTGACGCGCGCAAACATCATCGCCACGGCACTTTTCGGCGATGGCGCGGCCGCGTGCATTCTCCGGGCGGGGCGAGAGGGTAAGGCCGAAGTCGAGTCGACGGGGGAGCATCTTTTCCCCGATACGCTCGGTATCATGGGCTGGAAGATCGACGACACCGGCTTCGGCGTGGTTCTCGCTCAATCGCTACCGCCCTTTGCCGAGACGGAACTCGGCCCGGCCGTCGACGGGATATTGGCGAGAAACGGTCTCTCTCGTCGCGATATAGGTCGCTTCATCTGCCATCCCGGCGGCGCGAGAGTGCTTATGGCCCTGGAGAGCGCGCTGTCGCTAGAATCGGGAACCCTGGATCACGAGCGCGCGGTGCTTGCGGAATACGGAAACATGTCCTCGCCGACGATCCTCTTCGTGCTGGAGCGCGCCTTGAAGGAGGGATTGCCGGAACGCAGCGCGATGGTCGCCCTAGGACCGGGTTTCTCCGCCAGCTGCGTGACCTTGAAGAGAGCGGCATGATGTGGCCCTCCCTTGCACTGCTCGCCTTCGTGACCGCACAGCGCCTCGCGGAACTCGCCTTTGCCCGCCACAATACGCGGGTGCTTCTAAACAGCGGCGCGAAAGAGGTCGCGCCGCAGCACTATCCTTTCATGGTAGCGCTGCACGGCTGTTGGATCGCCGGATTGTGGCTGCTGGCGATCGGTCGTCCGGTCGACGCAATCTGGTTTGCCGTCTTCATGGTTTTGCAGGCTGGCCGGCTCTGGGTCATCGGCACGCTCAAGGGGCGGTGGACAACACGCATCATCGTTCTCCCGGGCGCTCCGCTCGTCAGCAGCGGACCCTACCGATTCATGGCTCATCCGAACTATGTCATCGTGGCTGGCGAAATCGCCGTCCTTCCGCTTGCCTTCGGGATGCCCCTCTACGCGGCGACATTTTCAGTGCTGAACGCGGCCGTACTTTACGTCCGCATCAAAGCCGAAAACGAGGCACTCAGAACGACAATGTTTTTGAAATAAAACGACATTTTTCGTTTGCGTGCAGCCTGCCGTAGTTGCATTTTCATTGCTTGGAATAGTTGGAATGCACGGCAATGACAAAGAATGCAATTGTACTGGGCGCCGGTATCGTCGGTGTGTCGACGGCCATTCATCTGCAGCGCAGGGGTCGGCAGGTGACGCTGATCGACCGCAAGGCCCCAGGCAAGGAGACCTCGTTCGGGAATGCCGGGCTCATTCAACGCGAAGGCGTCGTGCCGTACGGTTTTCCGCAGCAACTCGGGCTTCTGATCCGCTACGCTTTCAACAACCGGATCGACGCTCACTACCACCTCAAGGCGCTGCCCGGACAGCTCGCCTTCCTTGCGCGCTACTGGTGGAATTCCGGCGCGAAACGCCATGAGATGATCTCCCGCGCCTATGCCCCGCTGATCGAGCACTCGATCTCGGAGCACAATGATCTGATCGAAGCGTCCAATGCACAGCACTTGATTCGCAAGAACGGCTGGATGGAGATTTTCCGCACGGCTGGCCGGCGCGACGCGGAATTTGCCGAGGCAGAGCGCCTTAGAGCCGAGTTCGGCGTCATGCACGAGCAGTTGGACGCCGCAGCCGTCGCGCGGCTGGAGCCTCATATCAAGGGAGATTTCGTCGGCGGCCTGCGGTGGCGCGATCCTTGGTCCGTACTCGATCCGCACGGTTTGACGATGGCCTACCGCACCTACTTCGAGAGTCTGGGCGGAAGGTGTGTCACTGGCGACGCCAATTCGCTCGGTCGCTCCGGCTCGAGCTGGCGGGTGGTCACCAGCGAGGGGGCTCTGGACGCGGAAGATGCGGTTTTGGCGCTCGGCCCCTGGGCTGCTGTTGCAACACGTCGGCTCGGCTATGCCTTCCCGCTCGGCGTCAAGCGAGGCTATCACATGCATTATGCCGCGGCAGGCGATGCGACCCTCAACAACTGGACGCTCGATGCCGAGCGCGGTTATTTCCTCGCACCTATGAGCCGGGGCATCCGGCTGACAACAGGTGCGGAATTCGCGGCACTCGATGCGCCGAAGACACCGGTGCAGCTCGATCGCGCCGAGAAGGTGGCACGCACAGTCTTTCCGCTCGGCGAGCGGCTCGATCCGGAGCCGTGGATGGGCGCCCGACCGTGCACGCCCGACATGATGCCTATCATCGGTAAGGCGCCCCGGCACGACGGGCTGTGGTTCGCATTCGGCCACGCTCATCACGGGTTGACGCTCGGGCCTGTCACCGGCCGCGCCCTGGCGGAAGCGATCACCGGCGAGGCACCGTTCATCGATATTTCGGCCTATTCGCCGCAGCGCTTCAACCCATAAGCAACGCACGCATACCAAACAGGCTCATAGAAGGACAACAATCCGCCAGACCGGCGGAAAGGAGGACCTGATTCCTCCAACGTTTACGCCGAGTTGCCTATAAGACGAGGGAAACTCTCAGCAAATCCAACATGTCTATTGCCTCCTCCCCCGCCCTCGAGACACGGCAGCCCCCGCTCGGCACGCCGGGTCTCGGCGCGCTCGTCGTTCTTGTCCTCGGCACACTACTGCTCGGCTACTATTACGGCCCGGCTCAGGGCGCACTGTTCCTTGTCGGCGGCGCCCTCGGCATTGCCCTCTATCACGCCGCCTTCGGCTTCACCTCCGCATGGCGCGTCTTCATCATGGATGGTCGCGGACGCGGCCTGCGCGTGCAGATGATCCTGCTGGCGATCGCCGTCGTGCTGTTCTTTCCGTTCCTGGCGAGCGGCACGCTGTTCGGCCATGAGGTCAAGGGTTCGGTGTCGCCCGCAGGCATCGGCGTGCTCGTCGGCGCCTTCATGTTCGGGATCGGCATGCAGCTCGGCGGCGGCTGCGCTTCCGGTACGCTGTTTACCGCCGGCGGCGGAAATGCGCGGATGCTCATCACCCTGTTCTTCTTTATCGTCGGCTCGGTGCTCGGCACCGTGAATTTCGACTGGTGGGTGAGCCTGCCGTCACTTCCACCGACCTCGCTGGTACAGAGCTTTGGCGCCATCGGCGGCATCGCGGTCTCGCTGATCATCTTTGCAGCGATCGCCGCACTGACTGTTGTCGTCGAGAAGCGCTGGCACGGCTCGCTCGAAAAGGAAGCGCCCTCCCCGCGCCGCGGCTTTTCGCGTTTCCTGCGCGGACCGTGGCCGCTTGTCCTCGGCGCCGTTGCCCTTGCCTTGCTGAACTTCGTGACTCTGTCGATCGTCGGTCGCCCCTGGGGCATCACCTCGGCTTTTGCACTTTGGGGCGCCAAGGGCGCACAGATCATCGGCATTGACCCGACCGCCTGGGCTTATTGGCAGACGCCCGCCAATGCCAAGGCGCTGGCCGACAGCGTCTTTGCGGATATCACCTCCGTCATGGATTTCGGCATCATTGCAGGTGCAATGCTCGCCTCGTCGCTCGCCGGTCGATTTGCACCGAGCTGGGATATTCCGCTGCGTTCGGTTCTAGCTGCTGTGATCGGCGGCCTGCTGCTCGGATACGGCGCACGCATCGCCTACGGTTGTAACATCGGCGCCTATTTCTCCGGCATCTCGTCGGGCAGCCTGCATGGCTATCTCTGGGCCGTGGCCGCATTTGCCGGCAATGTCATCGGCGTTCGCCTGCGGCCCTATTTCTTCTTCGAGAAGAAGGTCCTGCTGCGGACCGACGGCTAAGCAACGCCCAAAGACTTGAGATCGCGGAGCGCCGTTTCCGCCATCCCTTCGATTGTATTGTCGATATCGACGGTCACGACGCCGAGCTCGCCGGTCGGCACTTCGAGTGTCGCGAGTTGGCTTTCCAGCAAGGATGCAGGCATGAAGTGACCCTTGCGCTCACCCATCCGCTTCGTGAGCAGCTCCTTCGAGCCTGACAGATAGACAAAACAGAGTTTTCCATTCACCGCCTTGCGCAGCCGGTCGCGATAGATGCGCTTCAACGCCGAGCAGGAAACGATGACGCCCTGCCCACGATCAAGCGACGCTTTCATTGTCTGACCGATGAGGTCGAGCCAAGGCATCCGGTCGTCATCCGTCAAGGGAATGCCCTTCGACATCTTCTCGACATTCGATGCAGGATGCAGCTGGTCGCCCTCGACAAATTGCATGCCGAGGGCGTCCGAAATCTTCAGGCCGATCGAGGACTTGCCGCAACCACTGACCCCCATGACGATGATGGCGTAAGGGGTTCCGTTGGTCTTTGGCATTGCTTGTCTCTCTCAGCGTTCCGGCACTCCCGGGGACGGGAGAACGACTACCTTATGAAGCAGCGAGTGTCGCACTCTTGCGCGCAAGGCGAGCCTTGATGGTGTCAACATCCGCGCGCGGCGTGGCCGCAAACAAGGTCTTCGTATAGCTGTGCTGCGGATCGTTGAAAACCTGATCCCGCGCGCCATACTCCACAGCTTCACCGAAATACATCACCATGACGTCGTCGGCCATATAGCGGACGACCGAGAGATCGTGGCTGATGAAGACATATGTGAGGTTCAGCTCGTCCTGCAAATCCGCGAGCAGATTGAGAACCTGAGCCTGGACCGAAAGGTCGAGTGCAGACACCGGCTCATCGAGAACCAGAAGCCGCGGCTTCAGCATCAAAGCGCGGGCGATCGCGATACGCTGGCGCTGGCCGCCGGAGAACATGTGCGGATAGCGATTGAAATGGATCTCCTGCAGGCCGACCTTCTTGAGCATCGCCATCGCCAATTCGCGCCGCTCAGCGGCGGCCGTATCGGTGTTGATGATCAGGGGCTCCATCAGGATGTCGCCGATCTTCTTGCGCGGGTTCAGCGAGCCGTAGGGGTTCTGGAAGACAATCTGCACCTTGCGGCGAATTTCCGGTGTCAGATCGCCTGCAGCGATATCGATCTTCTTGCCGTCGATGAAGAGATCGCCACCGCTCGCCGGATCGATCATCGTGACGATGCGGGCGAGCGTCGACTTGCCGCAACCGCTTTCGCCGACGATCGCCAGCGTCTTGCCCTGCTCTACCTTGAAGCTCACACCCTTGACGGCGTGTACGGTTCTCTCCTTCTTGAAGAGACCGCCCGGCAGATAATAGTTGCGGACAATGTTCTTTGCTTCGAGGACTGGCGTCATTGGGCCGCTCCCTTGAAAATTTCGCCGATGGTCGGCAGTCGATCACCGGTGGCATTTTCCGGCAGGGCGGCAAGCAGCGCTCTCGTGTAATCGCTCTTGGGCGACTCGAAGAGCGACAGGACGTCGGCCTCTTCCATCTTGCGGCCCTTATACTGCACGATCACGCGATCGGCTGTCTCGGCGACAACGCCCATGTTGTGCGTGATCATGATCAGGCCCATGCGGTGCTCCGTCTGCAGCCGCATCAGGAGATCGAGGATCTGCTTCTGAATGGTGACGTCGAGCGCAGTGGTCGGCTCATCGGCAATCAAGAGCTTCGGATTGCAGGCGATTGCGATGGCGATCATGACGCGCTGGCACTGACCACCCGACATCTGGTGCGGGAAATGGCCGAGGCGCTCGGCAGGATTGGGAATACCAACGGCCTCGAACAGCTCGATGGCGCGCTTGCGCCGTGCAGCCTTGTCCAGCCCCAGATGGATTCGCAGAACTTCTTCGATCTGGAAGCCGACGGTAAAACAGGGATTGAGGCTGGCGATCGGCTCCTGGAAGATCATCGACATATCCTTGCCAATGATCTTGCGCCGCTCGCTCGCCGACATGCCAAGCAGGTTGCGGCCGTCGAAGACCATCTTGTCGGCCGTTACCTTTGCCGTCCAGGGCAGAAGGCCCATCGCCGCGAGCATGGAGACCGACTTGCCGGATCCGGATTCTCCGACGATTGCCAGGACTTCACCCGCATCCACCTTGAGCGACACGCCATCAACTGCGCGAAACGGGCCCGTGGACGTCTGAAACTCAACGGCGAGATTTTCGATTTCAAGAAGTGCCATATCAGGACCTCTTCAGCTTGGGGTCGAGCGCATCGCGCAGGCCGTCGCCCATCAGATTGATGGCAAGAACGGTGATCAGGATGCAAAGACCCGGGAAAGTGACGAGCCACGGGGAGCTCTGGAAGAATTCGCGCGCATCGGCAAGCATCGTGCCCCACTCCGATGTCGGAGGCTGGGCGCCCATGCCGAGGAAGCCGAGGGCTGCGGCATCAAGGATCGCGGCGGAGAATGCGAGCGTTGCCTGAACGATCAGCGGAGCCAGGCAGTTCGGCAGGATCGTCTTGAACATCAGACGGAAGGTGCCGGCGCCCGCGACGCGCGACGCTACGACATATTCCTTTTCGCGTTCGCTGATGACGGCGGCGCGCGTCAGTCGCACGAAATGCGGCTGGTTGACGATCGAGATGGCGATCATGGCATTGAGCAGGCCCGGTCCCAGAACGGCGACCAGCACGAGGGCCAGCAGCAGCGAAGGGAATGCCAGGATGATATCCATGACGCGCATGATGAAGGTGTCGACGCGGCCGCGGAAATAGCCTGCAACGAGGCCGAGCAGCACGCCGGCGACAGCCGACAGCGAGGCGACGACGAGGCCGATGAACAGCGAGAAGCGCGTGCCATAGATGAGGCGCGACAGCATATCGCGACCGACGGCATCCGTTCCGAGCAGGAACATCGGATTGCCCTTGTCCGACCAAACCGGCGGGACGCGCTGCATGCCGTCGAAAGGAACGTTCGGATCATGCGGGGCAATCAACGGCGCGAAGATCGCTGTCAAAAGCACGAGCAGGAAGATGCCGAAGCCGATGACGGCACCCTTGTTGCGAGAGAAATAGTACCAGAACTCAGAGAGCGCTGACGGCTGGGTCGACTTGGTGGTTATCGCACTCATAAGCCGCTCCTAGTGACGAATACGTGGGTTGATCAGACCGTACATGAGGTCGACGATCAGATTGACGATCATGATGATGCCGGCGATGAGCAGCAGGCCACCTTGAACGACGGTGTAGTCGCGCTTGAAGACCGCATCGACCATCCACTTGCCGATACCAGGCCAGGAGAAGATCGTTTCTGTCAGGATCGCGCCGCCGAGCAACACGCCGACCTGCAGACCAATCGACGTCACGACCGGGATCATCGCGTTGCGAAGCGCGTGCAGGCCAACGACGCGGATGGGGGCGAGACCCTTGGAGCGCGCGGTGCGAACATAATCTTCGCCGAGCACTTCCAGCATGGCCGAGCGCGTCTGTCGCGCGATGACCGCAAGCGGAATGGTGCCGAGAACGATCGTCGGCAGAATGAGCGAGACGAACGCCGACTTGAATGCACCGGCCTGGCCGGAGAGCAGGCTGTCGATCAGCATGAAGCCGGTGACCGGCTTGAAGAAATACATCAGCGAAATGCGGCCGGACACGGGTGTCCAATGCAGCGTGTTCGAGAAGAGAACGATGAGCAGCAGGCCCCACCAGAAGATCGGCATCGAGTAGCCGACGAGGGCAACGCCCATCACGCTCTGGTCGAACCAGGTTCCTCGCTTGACCGCGGCGAAGACGCCGGCGGGAATGCCAAGCACGATGGCAAAAATGATCGCACAAAGCGAAAGCTCAAGCGTCGCCGGAAAGAGCGAGCCGAACTCCTGCAGAACCGGGCGCTTGGTAACGATCGACGAGCCCAGATCACCCTGCACCACGTTACCGAGGTAATCCAGGTATTGAACATAGACGGGTCGATCGAGGCCGAGATCATGCATGACCTGGGCATGGCGTTCCGGCGCCATCACGCGCTCGCCCGACATCAGCATGACCGGGTCACCGGGCAGCAGGCGGATGAACGAGAAGGCGATGAGTGAAACGCCGATGAAGGTTGGGATCAGGATCGCGAGGCGTCCGATGAGAAATCGCAACATTGGCAAGTGTCCATAGTGTTCCGGCGGTCAGGTATCAAACCTGACCGCCGGCCAAGCCCGGGATTGCCGGGCATCTTTGCATAATTTTGATTACTCGGCGATATCAACGCCGTCGAAACGGTGAACACCAACCGGATCCTGCACGTAGCCGGAAACCTTGGCGCTCATCGGTACGAATTCCGTGGAGTGATCGATCGTCGCCCACGGAGCTTCCTTCTTGAAGACGACCTGCGCCTGTTCGTAGAGCTTGGTGCGCTCTGCGACGTCAGCGGTCTTCTTGGCCTTCTTCACGAGATCGTCGAATTCCTTGTTGCACCACTGTGCACGGTTGTTGCCGCCGACGGCTTCGCAGCCGAGCAGGGTGTCAAGGAAGTTGTCCGGGTCGCCGTTATCGCCGGTCCAGCCGAGGATCGCAGCGCCGTCACGGGCCTTGTCCTTGGAGAGCTTGAGGTATTCAGCCCATTCGTGGGTGACGATGTCGACCTTGACGCCGACCTTGGCAAGGTCAGCCTGCATCAGTTCAGCGGCGCGACGTGCGTTCAGCATGTACGGACGCGAAACCGGCATAGCCCAGATCTTCATGCTGAGATCCTTGACGCCAGCCTTTTCGAGCATCTTCTTTGCTTCGTCCGGGTTGTATACGTCATCCTTGATGTCGTCGTTATACGACCACATCGTCGGCGGGATCGGGTTCTTGGCAACCTGGCCAGCACCCTGGAAGACGGCCTGCACAATCGCCTGCTTGTTGATCGCCATGTTCAGCGCCTTGCGCACTTCGGCCTTGTCGAACGGAGCCTGGAGCGTGTTGTACGCGAGATAGGAAACGTTCAGGCCTGGCTGTTCCAGAACCTTCAGGTTCGAGTCCGTCTGCAGGTCCTTGATGTCAGCCGCGTTCGGATACGGCATGATGTGGCATTCGCCGGCCTTCAGCTTCTGAGCGCGGACGGAAGCGTCCGGGGTGATCGCGAACACGAGATCGTCGATCTTTTCCTTGCCCTTGAAGTAGGTTTCGTTGGCCTTGTAACGGATGACAGCATCCGGCTGGTAGGCAACGAAGGTGTACGGACCGGTGCCGAGCGGCATCTGGTTCATCTGTTCCATCTTGCCGTCAGCCTGCAGCTTGTCAGCATATTCCTTCGACAGGACGGACGCGAAGTCCATTGCCAGGTCGGCGAGGAACGGTGCTTCCGGATGGTTCAGGGTGAACTTGACGGTCAGGTCGTCGACCTTCTCGACGGACTTGATGAGTTCCGGGAAGCCCATGCCCGCGGCATATTCGTATGAAACGCCGGCAACGTACTTGGCCCAGGGGCCGTCAGCCTTCAGCTGGCGCTCGAACGAGAAGACGACGTCGTCAGCGTTCAGATCGCGGCTCGGCGTGAAGAATTCGGTCGTCTGGAACTTGACGCCCGGACGCAGCTTGAAGGTGTAGACCGTACCGTCGTCGGAAACCGTCCAGCTTTCGGCCAGGCCCGGCTCAATTTCGGTCTTGCCATGTTGGAACTCGACGAGACGGCTGTAAACCGTACGCGAGGAGGCATCGAAGGTGGTGCCTGCGGTATAAATGCCCGGATCGAAGCCTTCCGGCGACCCTTCAGAGCAGTAAACGAGCGTTTTAGACCAGGCTGCGGATGCCATGGCCGAAGCCAGGACCGTCGCGGCCAGCAAGACAGACATCTTTTTCATGATATCGTTTCCCAGGTTTGTTCTTTTATTTGAGATCCCGGGGAACCCGGAATGACGGCAGATGGAACGACATTTGTTTGCTGAAATCAACGACCGAAGTGGAAAATTCTTCCAGATGGGCAACTTTAGTAATTTTCCGCCAAAAATGGGCCGCACTTAGAAATAAACGGACTGAATAAACGTGATTCTTGTCGCATTTGGTATAATTTCGCGCCAGCTGCGACCTTTTCACACACGCGTCACGCGAAACTCCCGACAAAAAACTCCCCTAGAACGGAACGGCCGCGGCATTTGACGCTGCCGCGGCCGGATCAAAATTTCGTCATCGCCGATCAGGCAGCGGGTGCCACGACGGGGGATTTGCGGCGTTCGTGCTCGCCGGTCAGGCCCAGCAGGAAGTTGATCTGCGGCCGCGCCTTGACGAGGTCGTCAATCGAATATTGCGCCAGCACGTCGAAGAAAGCGTTGAGGGCCTTGCGCAAGGCGGAGTTCAAACCGCAGCTGTCGACAAGCGGGCACTCGACCATGCCGTCATCCTCGAAACACTCAGCCATTGCAAAACTGTCTTCCGTGACGCGAACCACGTCGAAGAGGCTGATGTCTTTCGCAGGCTTGCCGAGCCGAACGCCACCGTTGCGACCGCGAACCGTCTCGACCAACCCTGCCTTGTTCAGAGGCTGCAGGATCTTGAACAGAAAGAGTTCGGAAACACCGTATGCCTTGGCAATCTCCGGAATCCGGCTCAGCTGCCCCTCATTGGCAGCACAATACATCAACATGCGAACCGCATAGTTGGTCTGCTTGGTCAAACGCATGCCGATCTCCAGAATCGTCAGTTACACGTGGTCTATATAGTGGCTTTGCTAGTTTTGAACAATTCCAAAATATGAAAATCATAATCATCTTATGTGAGACGGATTGCCGCGACGTTATTTGGTCCGGAACCCGGGATCATGTCACGCGAGACTTTCGGTGACGGCCAGAACCACGTTCAACGCAAATTGGGGGCCGAAGCCCCCAACTCAATAACATCGTTCGTTCGTCTTACTTCATCGTCGGCATGACGAATTCGGCGCCGTCCTTGATGCCCGAGGGCCAGCGGGCGGTAATCGTCTTCGTCTTGGTCCAGAACTTGATCGAGTCCGAACCATGCTGGTTGAGGTCACCGAAGCTCGAGGCCTTCCAGCCGCCGAAGGAATGATAGGCCAGAGGAACCGGGATCGGGACGTTGATGCCGATCATGCCGATGTTGATGCGCGAGGCGAAGTCACGGGCGGCATCGCCGTCGCGGGTGTAGATCGCGACACCGTTGCCGTATTCGTGCTTCATCGGCAGGTCGAGCGCTTCCTCGTAGTTCTTGGCACGGACGACGGAGAGAACGGGCCCGAAGATCTCCGTCTTGTAGATATCCATGTCCGGCGTGACATGATCGAACAGCGTACCGCCGACGAAATATCCGTCTTCATAACCCTGCAGCTTGAAGCCGCGGCCATCGACGACGAGCTTTGCACCCTGCTCGACACCACGATCGATCAGTCCGTTGACGCGGGCGTAGGCTTCCTTGGTAACGAGCGGACCCATATCGGCCTTCTCGTCCGTGTAGGGGCCGATACGCAGCGATTCGATCTTCGGCGTCAGCTTCTCGACGAGGCGATTGGCGGTTTCCTCGCCGACCGGGACGGCGACCGAGATCGCCATACAGCGTTCGCCGGCAGAGCCGTAACCTGCGCCCATCAGTGCGTTGACGGCCTGGTCCATGTCTGCATCAGGCATGATGATCATGTGGTTCTTCGCGCCGCCGAAGCACTGGGCGCGCTTGCCGTTCATGGCGGCCGTTCCGTAGACGTAGCGGGCAATCGGCGTGGAGCCGACGAAGGAGACCGCGCCAATATCCGGATCCGTCAGGATAGCGTCGACGGCAGCCTTGTCGCCATTGACGACGTTGAGGATGCCTGCCGGGAGGCCTGCTTCGATCATGAGTTCGGCGAGACGCAGCGGCACGGACGGGTCGCGCTCGGACGGCTTCAGGATGAAGGCGTTGCCGCAGGCTATTGCCGGCGCAAACATCCACATCGGGATCATGGCCGGGAAGTTGAACGGGGTGATGCCCGCACCGATGCCGACCGCCTGGCGCATGGAGTACATGTCGATTGCCGGGCCGGCGCCTTCCGTGAATTCGCCCTTCTGCAGATGCGGAATACCACAGACGAATTCGCAGACCTCAAGACCACGAACGATGTCACCCTTGGAATCTTCGACTGTCTTGCCGTGCTCGGTCGAGAGGAGGACAGCGAGTTCATCCATGTGCTTGTTCAGCAATTCGACGAACTTGAAGAAGACGCGGGCGCGGCGCTGCGGGTTCGTCGCCGCCCACTTTGGCTGAGCGGCCTTGGCGTTCTCGACTGCGGCGCGCAGTTCCTCGACATTTGCCAGCGCCACAGTGGCCTGGACTTCGCCAGTTGCCGGGTTGAAGACGTTGCTGGTGCGGCCGCTGGTGCCGGCGACGTGCTTACCGCCGATGAAATGACCGATCTCACGCATGGATGTGCCTCCTCCTGTTTTTGGATGCCGAAACAATCACACTTCAATTTGCACAAATCAATGCGCTGAGATAAGCAACCGTTGTGCGTAAATTGAAGCCCAGCTGATCGAGCTGATGCTTCTCTCAAGGTCCACGCAGGACTCCGCTAGACTACCACGGTCGATGCAAACTGAAGAGGAGATAGTGCTTCGATGAGCAGGAAACTGGTTGTCAGAATGGCCGAGCTCGAAATCGATCCCGACCAGCTTGAAATCTATCGCCTTCTGTTGACCGAGGAGATCGAGGCCTCTGTCGCACTGGAGCCCGGCGTTCTGTCGCTGAACGCCGTTTCCCTCAAGGACAGTCCGCAAAAGATCCGTATCCTCGAGGTCTATGCGAACCAGGCAGCCTACGAAGCGCACCTGCAGACACCGCATTTCCTCAAATACAAGAACAGAACCGCGGGAATGGTGAAGTCCCTGACGCTCATCGACGTCGACCCGATCATGATGCGTGGCAAGCCATGAACTGGGACGATGTCCGCATGTTCCTGGCCGTGGCCCGCACCGGGCAGATCCTTGCCGCCTCGAAACGTCTGGGGCTCAACCATGCCACCCTCTCTCGACGGCTCACCTCGTTGGAAGAGGCGCTGAAGAGCCGCCTCTTCGTCCGCCGCACAAATGGCTGCGAGCTGACGGCCGAGGGCGAGGTTTTCCTCGCCTCTGCGGAGCGGATGGAAACCGAAATGCTGTCCGTGCAGGCAAATCTTGGCCGTACCGATACGGCAATCGCCGGGACGGTGCGGGTGGGAGCGCCCGACGGTTTCGGCGTTTCCTTTCTCGCGCCCCGCATGGGTCGACTGATCGAGCGTCATCCGGAACTGAAGATCCAGCTTGTGCCGGTGCCGCGATCATTCTCGCTTTCACAGCGTGAGGCGGATATCGCCATCACGCTGGAGCGGCCCGAACAAGGCCGGCTCGTGTCGGCCAAGCTCACCGACTACACGCTCGGCCTTTATGCATCACGAAGCTATGCCGAACTTAATGGCCAGCCCGCCAACGTCGAGGCGCTGAAACAGCACCGGCGGATCGGCTATGTTGAGGACCTGATCTTTTCACAATCGCTGAACTTCACCGGCGAGGTGATGCGGAACTGGAACGCCGCCTTCGAGATTTCTTCGGCGACGGGGCAGACAGAAGCCGTGCTTTCCGGCGCTGGGATCGGCATCCTGCACGACTATATTGCCCGGCAGAATCTCGAACTCGTGCGCATCCTGCCCGATATCTCGATCCGGCGAGCGTACTGGACGACGTTTCATGAAAGCGCACGCGAACTCGTGCGGGTGCGTACCGTTTCCGATTTCCTGCAGGAACTCGTGGCCGCCGAGCGCCACATATTCCTGTAACATCGGGTCAACGCGGCAGGGTCAGTCGCGCTTCTCAGATTCTTCGCTCGTCTGCTGCTTCTCTGCCGCAACTTCGGCAGCGCGCACCGGCATGCTGTCGATGATCGCAAACAGTTCGGCGCTGGTGACCGGCTCGCTCACCTTGAGCTTTACCGTTCCATCCTTGCCGACGAGAAAGGCTGCGAACTCTCCGGCAGTCGGATCACCCAAATCGCGGGCAATCGCCGCAGCGTCCAGCTTTTCGCCAGCGCCGAAAAGCTCCCTGACACTGCCGCCGACGATCTTGAGAATGACCATATCGCGGTCCTGCAAGGCATCGCGATCGGCAAGCAACTGGTTTTCCTGGCGAGCAGCCCGCGCGTTTCCCTTGTCTGCAAAGATGACAAGGACACGGTTCCGCCACTGGAATTGCTCAAGGCTCGCAATGGCGGAATAGGCTTCGTTGCCTTCATCCACCTTGGTCGCGCCATATAGAAGCGTCTTCGACATGTGCATTTCTCCTATCGGCTAGAACGTCCAAGGAGCGAGCGCGGTTCCATCCCCAATCGATCGCTTAGCTGCGCCAGGATTTTCGCGACTGCCACAAGGCGCCGAACAGGATGAGCAACAGCGGAACGCTGCCATAGGACAAGGAGACTTGCGCCAACTGATCCAGCCTCTGCGGAGGTGCATCAACCGCGATCGGATTGCGTATAAGGCTCGCGCTGAGACTATAGGCAGCGCGCGAGACGGCCGCGACCGCGATGATCAATCCGGCAATGTCGATGAAGCGCGAATGTGCCCGCATGCTATCGATGACAACGGTAGAAAGGCCGCACAGAAAGGCCACCAGCAGCAGATAGGCCGCCCCACCCAGCAACCGGAAATCCCCGAGAACGATATCGTCCGACTCGCTGACCAAGCTGACTTTCAGGACTGGGAGCAAGACCGCAAGAATGGCAAGGACGGCAAGCGCGCTACGCTTGATGAGCTCGTTCAAATCAATCCGCGTGGCGCCAATGCGTCGAGCCCGGCTCATTGCCCTCTCCTCTATACACAAAACCGCCGAAGTGCACAGGCACCCGGCTCGTTCGAGGGCGGACATTTGCGATGAAGTTGCTAACGCACCGGACAATCAGCGGCGGTAAAATTACCCTTCGCGAGCAAGAGCGTTCAGCGGTTCGGAGGAGATGGTTAAGAAAAGATGAAGGGCGGTGTTACAGGCGTTTTTGGGAGAGGCAAGGCCAGGCGGGCGACTGCCTGCCCGGCCCTGAGGTCATTATCACATCGGAGCAAACGATGAGAGCGGCACCTGCAATGCAGAGGCGATCCGCTTGAGCTTGGCGGGATCAGCATCCTCACCACTCTCGATTTCCTCAATCTCATTAACAACCAGGCCACAAGTCACTGCGAGGTCGTCGAGGCTATAGCCTACGGCCTCTCGAGCGGCACGTACAGCAGCGGCTACATTCACGGCCGAAACGGCGGTAGCCTTGGATGCATCCAGATTGCTGAGCGAAATGGACATTTACGTCTCCTTCTGAAATCACTCTGAATTAACCCCCGACCGGAAAATGACACCCCCGATCACGATTTGCAATGCAGTACGGTTAATCCGTGATCAACGAGAGCGCGGCAACGGAGCCTCGGGCAAGTGGGCAAAATCTGATTGCCCCTTGTTAGCAAAGCACATTTTCCTGACCGCCTCGCCGGCCACATGGACGTTGCCACCTGTTGAAAAAACGTCTCGCACGCGGCGATTTGTCACCTATTCTTAGGCATGGGCGCATGTTTCGGGCGAATCATTTGCGGCCGAAACTGGGCAAATGAGACGACAAAGGCCGGGAGACGAGTTCTCGATGAAAGCGCATCCGCGGTTCATGTGACACCGCCCCTAGGTTACTGCCCGGCCCTCATTCACTCGGCGGGCGCACGCAAAAAGCGACCACTCTTCGAACGCAGCAAAGCCCACGCCGAGTGTCACAGGAGGTTCATTCTAAGGGAATAAATCCGACTAAAGATCTGCTGGAAGATGACGACTGTTCAGAGACATCGTCGCCATGCCGCCACGTTTCAAACCGCGCCACGAACGCATCGAGGGTGAACGCCTATGAACAACATATCCGACATCAACCAGTCCGATTGGCTCGAAGCCGAACTGGCAGACACCATCGATGAGGACTACGAGCTGGAACTCTCGGAGCCGGCGCTGTCAGACGCGATCCGCAAAATCTATCGCAACGCCCATCCGGCATCGATCCCGCGGCTCGACTATTTTCGCGCGCTGCTTTCACTGCAGGCGGAGTTGATCAAGCTTCAGGATTGGGTGGTCTATAATAAGGAGAAGGTCGTCGTGATCTTCGAGGGTCGCGACTCCGCCGGAAAGGGCGGCGTGATCAAGCGCATCACGCAACGCCTCAATCCGCGCGTTGTCCGCGCCGTCGCCCTGCCCGCGCCTTCCGACCGCGAGAAGACGCAGTGGTACTTCCAGCGCTATGTCCCGCATCTGCCTGCCGGGGGCGAAATCGTTCTTTTCGACCGCTCCTGGTACAATCGCTCGGGCGTGGAGCGGGTGATGGGCTTTGCGAGCGAGGACCAAGTCGAGGAGTTCTTCAACGACGTGCCGGAATTCGAACGCATGCTCGTTCGCTCAGGCATCCGGCTTGTCAAATACTGGTTCTCGATCACCGATGAAGAGCAGCAGATGCGCTTCCTCGTGCGCATCCACGACCCGCTGAAGCAGTGGAAGCTTTCGCCGATGGACCTGCAATCGCGCGTCCGCTGGGAAGGCTATACCAAGGCGAAGGAAGAGACCTTCGCGCGCACCAACATTCCGGAAGCCCCGTGGCATATCGTCGAAGGCAACGACAAGAAGCGGGCACGGCTGAACTGCATCGATCACCTGTTGCGTCAGATCCCTTACACTGAGGTGCCGCACGAGGAGATCACCCTGCCCAACCGCGTCTTCAATCCGGACTACGAGCGCAAGGTGCTGCCGCCAGAACTCTACGTTCCATCGAAGTATTGATTAGTATGCGCTTGGGGGGAACGGGGCATTCGCCTTGTCCCCACTCGCGCGGCAGGCGAAGCGGTGCTCTGGCTAAGCTTTCCGGGTTCGCCGGTGATAAGCCTTTGAGACCGACCATACTTGGAGAGCGATCAGGATGGCCCAGAATCTTGGAAGTCACTTGAAAGGAAAAGACGAAACTAGCTGGTCAAGCAACTGGTTGCTTGGCGTGGAGACAGTTAGGTCTTCGCCCTTGATTCCATTGCTCAATATTTCATGGAACTCGACCGGAGGCGAAAACGCAACTCCTCGCTGTGCCTCATAGTCTCTGAACTTGAAGCCATCGCCTTTAATAGAGTTTTCCGGCGCTACCCACCTTGACGGTACAACGTAAGCATCGGCGACAATGAGCCCGTGCAAGCTGCTGGAGACGATCACGTCACACGCCGAAATCAGCTCGCAAATCTCCTTCGGCTTCTGCAGGAGATCGATAATCTGCCATCCTTTAGGAAGGCTGCTCGCGTACCTGTCCCTGAAAAGCGGAAGGGTTGCAAAATGAGGGATAATTCCAACAGCGAATTGCTTAATGCCCCGCATAGGCCAGAGCCTGGGGAGAAGGAGAGCCGGGTCGCCCAACGGCAAACGTTGCTTCACTCTCGCGGCCGTGAGCGGCCCGCGGACGGCATGAAATTTCAATCGTTGCGGCCACACGGCCGCAGAATTCTCGTTCATGAAACCCGAGCCCCAGACATGCAGCGTTCTCCAGGGACGTCTTGAAAGAAGCGGAACACTCGCGCCCTTCTTTCTTCTGTAATAGGAGTCCAGAATGCTGCCAACGCCGAGGAGTTCCGCGGAGCCATGCTTGACGTAGTTGGCTTTGAGGCCAAACATTCCCTCCAGCAAATCAGCCATTAGGTTGTCGCCGAAGTTCTCCGCCTCCTGACCGAACCGGCTACCTACGGAAGCCGCATATACATTAATAGTCCGGGACATCACATACGCTCGCAGAGCCAAAGACTTCGATCTGAAGCAGATCGAGGTAATCGGCGGTTGACGCTTCGAACGGAAAAACACCAAGGGCGCGATCTCATTGGCGCTGAATTTTCTCCTTTCAGATGCCACGAAAAGCCCAGTCGCGTTCTTGAGTTTGCCCTTTCTCTTACGATTTTTTTCACTACGGACTCCAAATCCATGTCGGGTTCGCATACAGGGTTGCTTGGGCGAAAGCCAGCCAATTGGTGGCAATCTGTAGGTGACGCAAAAGTGAAAATCGACGTAACGATCATTGCCGGTCGTCGACCGGAACTCCTGCGCGCGACACTGGACAGCTTCTCCCATCGAGCATTTGCCCACCACGATGTGCAAAACGTCTTCGTAAATATTGATCCCATATTCGGAGACGAGGCTGACTTAGGGGCCTGCGTCGAAGTCGTAAGGCGCTACTTCCCATCACCTGTTATTTTCACGCCCTTTGACGCGGGCTTTGGTTCCGCAGTGAAAAGGCTCTGGTCGTCGACGACGAGCGGCTTCGTCATGCACCTGGAAGACGACTGGCTGGCGTTGGATGACATCGACTCTCGCATCGAGGCTTGTTTCGAGTCTGAGAACGTCAAGCAGGCATCATTCCACACTGCCAATCAAAACTGGGACATAGCGAGGCGGGGATATCTTCATAGACGCAGGCGCTACACGACCATCTTAGGCATCAAGCTTCCGCTTCCTAGAACTTATCCGAAATTCACGACATCTCCCTCGGTTATTGAGGGCAATTTCGCCAGGATGAGCGCCGTTCTTATGGACCCGCTCTTCGATCCGGAGAAGCAATTCTATTCAGGTGTGAATTCGGCCTTGGAGCGCGCCGTCGCAGGCTACGATAACTATATATTCTCTCCGGACCGCAAGCCGATAGTTGAGGACACGGGACGCACGTGGCGGGAAGAACGGGGGATCTCGAAAAACATTCGCAATGCCACCTCTTTTTGGGAGGGCGCGGACGGCGGAAGCTGACCCGACGAGCTTTTGGCGGTATTGCCACGCCAATTGCAGAACGCCTAGACCTTCAACGCGCCAGATGTTCGAGACAAGTTCCAAGTAGCATTCCCGGAACATGGTTCCCGGGCGGACAGGGTCGGTTGTACTCTGATTTCATTGTGGAAGAATGGTACGGTTGGGGGGTCTCGAACCTCCGACCTCAGGTGCCACAAACCTGCGCTCTAACCAACTGAGCTACAACCGCACAAGTCGCGTCCGACGCGACGGGGGTCACATACGAGGACTTGGAAATTAATTCAAGCCCTATCTCGCCCCAATATACAAAAAGGCCGGACAAATGGTCCAGCCTCTTCGTGTGTCCTGTTAAAGAATCAGGCCGCCTTGAAGGAGGCCATGACCTTTTCAGCTGCTTCCTTGGAAGGCTTCGCAAGCTTTTCGGCAACCTGCTTGGAGGTTTCCTGCATGGTCTTCGCCTGCTCGATCGTCAGCTCGACCTGCTTGCGCAGGAAAGTCGTCTGGAGTTCGACGAGCTCGGCGACCGACTTGACTGCAAGCAGCGCTTCCATGTGGGTCAGCGAGTTTTCCGCGTTCGTGCGCAGAGCGTCGATCGCCTTGTGGCCGATTTCAACAGCGCCGGCCTGGGCAGTCTGAACCGTGACTTCGAGCGTCTTGCTCGCTTCTTCGCCGGCGCTCTTCATCTTGGCATAGGCTTCACGCGACTGCTGTGCGCCCTTTTCCGCGAAGTCGCGGAAAGATTCAGTGAACTTGGAAGGATCAAACGACGACATTGAAAAAACGTCGTCCATCTTTATGTTAGCCATTGGTTTGCGCTCCTTTTGCCTCGGCATGCGTGATGGCCTCGTAGGTTAGATGTCCATTATATAGCGCAGATTTTTGTGCATTGCAACATACTTGTGCGACGCACAATGCGTTAACCTTTCCAGCCGAAAGCCGGACGCCGTTCTGGACCCCGTTCCGGGCTATCGTTATTAATAGACTATTAATTTTCACGATGACCGAAGCCGAAGGTTCGATCATGCCCGCAGTGCAGTACCCGTTCATCGACATCGCCGTGCATGCCCGGGTACGGGAACGCTTTTCGCGTGGCGAAGCGATGGTGCTGCTGTCGGCGGATCTCGGCCGCGCGCTCTGGGCGAACGGCGCCGGCGCCGAGCTCTTCGGGCAATCGGCGGTCTACGATCTGCTCGACCAAGGCATAAATGCGGCTGACATCACCTTTCGCCAGCTGGAAGCCACAGCCCGGCAGCTCGTGAATGTCGGCGACAGCCGCAACTTTATGATCCGCATTGCCCGGGGCTTCCAACGTGTTGCCGTTCAGGCAACTGTCGAACTGATCCGCCTTTCTTCCGGGGAGCGCGCGGTTCTTCTGTCCCTGCCGGTTGCGACCAACGCCCTGTCGATCAAGGCATCCGCCGAACGGATGCTCAAGGGACTCGACGATCCGGATACGCATATGGCTGTGATCGGCGCCGACGGCGAAATCATCGCCGCGTCGCCCGGTTTTGCCGCGCTGGGCGTCACGGAGCAAACCGCCAAGGCCATGACGACGCTTGCGGGCGGCCACGCGGACCGATTGGTGAAACGGCCCGTTGCCACCGGCAAGGGCCTCCTTCCGGCCGCCGTCGGACGACTCAGTGACGAGCCGGCCCTCAATCTCCTATTCGCCGTTGAAACCGTCATCGGGCATCTCGACCCGATCGACTCTCAGGCGCCCGCAGAGGACTTTTCCACAGCCGCCGTTAACCATAAGGAGGCACCGCAGGTCGCGAGCTTTGTCGACGCGATCGATGCCATTGCTGGCATCGAGGACATGGAAGAGCTTCCCGAGGAGAACAATCACGAGGGCGAACCCGAAGCCATGACCACGGAAGCTGCCGCAATCGCCGAGGAGGCGATCGGCGCTGAAGCGATGGGCCAGGAAGCCGAACCGCTGCCGGCTCCGACGGACGAGGCTGCCGAGGAACCGAACGCAACCGAGACAACGCCGGAACGCCTGACGGATGAACCCGCTGTGGCCGCTGCCGTCGCATACAGTCCTGCGGAAGCACCAGCAACCGAACATGTGGGAGCCGCCGCCGATCAGGATGCCGCCGTCGCCCCTGAGATAGAGCAGTCGGAGCCAGCCCGGGCCGCCAAGGCGGGTACCTTTGTGTTCAATCCAAATAGCCGCGCGACCCGATTTGTTTGGAAAATCGACGCGGCGGGACGGTTCAGCGAGGTGTCGAGCGAATTTGCCGAGGCGGTCGGACCACATGCGGCTGACATCGTCGGCACGCCCTTCAGCGATATTTCGGCACTCTTCAATCTCGATCCCGATGGCAAGATCAGCGAAGCTCTGGCGCGGCGCGACACATGGTCGGGCAAGACAATCAACTGGCCGATCGAAGGGACGAGTCTGGCAGTCCCGGTCGACCTCGCGGCCCTGCCCACCTACACCCGAAGCCGGGAATTCGACGGTTTTCGCGGCTTCGGTGTCGTGCGCCTGTCCGATGCCGCCGAAGATCCTTTGGCGCTAGGCCTGACACTTGGCCCGAACGGCATCGACGCGGCAGCGCTCGAGCAGCAGGCGGAAACCTCTGACGACGCAGCGTTGTCGGCGCTCGCTGATGAAGTGGCGACCAGCGAGCCGACGGTGGTGGAGACGGCCGCCCCGGCTTTCGAGCCGGCTGCAGAAGAGGCCGCAACCACCGAAGCTGACATTGAGGCGACACCCGAGCCGACGAAACCACAACCATCAGCAGAGCCGCCGGCCCTGCGGATCGTCGAAAGTCCGAGCCGCCGCCTGACCGACAAGATCGTACAGCTCCACGGGGCCGGGCCGCAGCTCACCTCCGCCGAGCAGGCAAATTTCCGCGAGATCGCCAAGCGTCTCGAAGCCTTCGGCGTTCGCGAGCCGCGCAGCGACGACGAGCCTCGGGTAAGCGAAACCGGGAAGCGCGACATCGCGGCAGCGGAAACGCCGAAGGCCAGTATGCATGCTGATCAATCCTCCGCATTCGAGGACGATTCGGTAGACGCCTCGCCTGAACAGAAAGAGGGTGACGAGGCACAGCCTTCTGTCAACCAACCCGAGACGGTCACTTCGGCCTCCGCACCCGACGACGGTGTGACCGAGGGGTTGGAAGAAACCGTCAGCCAGATGGATATGCTGGCGAGCTTCATTCCGCCGCGCGCAAAGATGGGCGCCGGCCTGTCCGCGGCTGCCATCGACCAGCTGCCTGTCGCCGTCCTCGTGCATGCGGGCGACCAGTTGATCCACGCCAACCCGGAATTCATGCGACTGACCGGCTACAAGTCGCTGGAAGCCCTGGGCGAGGTCGGTGGCATCGATGCGCTGCTGCAGCGCTCGGAGCTCGAAGGAAGTCCCGGCCGCTCCGGTTCGATGATGCTGGTAACGGTCGATGATAGTCTCGTTCCGGTCACGGCGCGGCTGCAGTCCATTCGCTGGGAGGAAAGCAGCGCCTTGATGCTGGCGTTGATGCCGGCGGCAAGCGACGCGGCAGTTCGCGCGCGCCCTGCGCCGCCCGCAGAGCCTCGTTCGTTCGAAAGGATGCTGGAGAAGGTCGCCAAGCTGCAGGTGGAAGTCGAAGAACTGCGCTCGATCCTGGAAACGGCGACCGACGGCGTCGTGGTGATCGGCGCTGAAGGCGACATCCGCTCGATGAACCGCTCGGCAAGCGCGCTGTTCAACTACGATGAGGACGAGACCCGCGGAAAGCCCTTCGTCATGCTGTTTGCGCATGAGAGCCAAAGAGCTGTGCTCGATTACCTCGGCGGCCTCTCGGGCCACGGCGTCGCAAGCGTGCTTAACGATGGCCGCGAAGTCATCGGACGCGAAGCCGGCGGCGGCTTCGTGCCGCTGTTCATGACGATGGGACGCCTCACCTCCTCGAGCGGCTATTGCGCGGTCATCCGCGATATCACCCAGTGGAAGCGTACCGAGGATGAACTGCGCAGCGCCAAGAGCGCAGCGGAGACGGCGAGCGAACACAAGACCGACTTCCTCGCGCGCGTCAGCCATGAGATCCGTACGCCCCTCAATGCGATCATCGGCTTTTCCGACATGATGGCGAGCGAGCGCTTCGGCCCGATCGGGCATCCGCGCTATGTCGAGTATGCCAACGACATCGGTCGTTCCGGACGCCATGTCCTCGATATCGTCAACGACCTGCTGGATATCTCGAAGATCGAGGCCGGCGAAATGGACCTCGATTTCGGCGCCATCGACCTGAACGAGGCGGTTTCGGAGGCGGTCTCGCTCCTCCAGCCGCAGGCCAACAGCCAGCGAGTCATCATCCGCACAGCCCTATCCCAGGCCGTGCCTGACGTCGTCGCCGACCTCCGTTCGGTCAAGCAGATTGCACTCAACATCCTGTCGAACTCGATACGGTTCACGCCGGCGGGCGGACAGATTGTCGTCTCCACCTCCTATGAGGCAAACGGCAGCGTCGTCTTGCGGGTGCGCGATACCGGCGTCGGCATGACACGGAGCGAACTGGACCAAGCCATGAAGCCGTTCCGTCAGGTGTCCGCACAGTCTCGGCCGCGTGGCGAAGGTACGGGACTCGGCCTGCCGCTGACCAAGGCGATGGTCGATGCCAACCGGGCCATTTTCGCGATCAGTTCCGCACCCAACGAAGGCACGCTGGTAGAGATCGCCTTCCCGTCACAGCGGGTCCTTGCAGGCTGAACGAAAAAAGGCAGCCGGAGGGGCTGCCTGAGAGTTGGGGTGTGCTGTTCAACAAGGGCTTAGTTAAGCAACATCATGTTTCAGGAGCCCAAGGCTCCGGCTGCCTCGTTCATCTGCAGCCCCAAGTTAAATTCATTCATGACCAACGTTTCTTAGCGAAAAGTTGCCGCAGCCTTCAATCTGTTAACGGTGAAAGCTTGTAGTGGCCGGTTGCACCCGTTGCTCACGCGCGCAGTTCGGCAAGCCCCGCGAAGAGATCCAACGCCTCCGGATTGGCAAGCGCCTCCTTGTTCTTGACCGGCCGACCGTGGACGACCTCGCGCACCGCAAGTTCAACGATTTTCCCCGATTTGGTGCGAGGAATATCGCTGACGGCAATGATCTTTGCCGGCACATGCCGTGGCGAGGCGCCTGTGCGAATGCGGCTCTTGATCGCCTTCGTCAGGTCATCGGTCAGGAATACGCCGGGCGCGAGGCGCACGAACAGAACCACGCGGACATCGTCATCCCATTCCTGGCCGATGCAGAGAGCCTCCGCGACTTCGCCCATCTGTTCGACCTGATTGTAGATCTCCGCGGTTCCGATGCGGACGCCGCCGGGATTGAGGGTGGCGTCAGAGCGCCCGTGAATGATGATGCCCTCGTGCGCGGTCCACTCCGCGAAGTCGCCGTGGCACCATACATCGTCGAAACGCTCGAAGTAGGCTGCCCTGTACTTCGCCCCATCAGGATCGTTCCAGAACATCACGGGCATCGACGGAAAGGCCTTTGTACAGACGAGTTCACCCTTTTCCTGGCGAACCGGCCGGCCCTCGTCGTCCCACACATCCATCGCCAGGCCGAGGCCCGGCCCCTGGATTTCGCCACGCCAGACTGGCTGCAAGGGGTTGCCGAGGACGAAGCAGGAAACAATATCCGTGCCACCGGAAATAGATGCGAGTTGCACGTCTTCCTTGATGCCTTCGTAGACAAAGGAGAAGCCCTCCGGCGAGAGCGGCGATCCGGTCGATGTCATCAGCCGAAGACTGGAGAGGTCGTGAGTGGTGCGCGGCGTCAGCCCGCTCTTGCGCACCGCGTCGATATATTTCGCCGAGGTCCCGAAAACAGCAAACTTCTCGGCTGCCGCAAAGTCGAAGAGCACATTGCCGTCAGGCGCGAAAGGCGAGCCGTCGAAAAGGCAAAGCGTGGCACCTGCCGCCAAGCCGCTCACCAGCCAGTTCCACATCATCCAGCCGCATGTGGTGAAATAGAAAAGCTTCTCGCCGGGTTGAATTCCGCAATGCAGCCGGTGTTCCTTGAGGTGCTGCAACAATGTGCCGCCGACCGAGTGGACGATGCACTTCGGAACGCCGGTCGTTCCCGATGAGAAGAGGATATAGAGCGGGTGCGCGAAGGGCAGGCGCGTAAACTCGACAGAACGCGGCTCGAAGGGCGCGATGAAGTCGTCCAGCGTCTTGGCGCCGGGTGTTTCGTCGGCGACCGCGGCGGCATCCCCTGCATAGTGGACGACGAGGCATGTCGCGCCGAGTTGCTTCGTCACGGTCGCCACCCTGGCCTTCACGTCCTGCAGCTTGCCGCCATACCAATAGGCGTCGCAGGCGATGAAAAGCTTCGGCCCGATCTGGCCAAACCGATCAAGAACACCCTGCTCCCCGAAGTCGGGCGAACAGGACGACCAGATCGCGCCGATCGACGCGGCCGCCAGCATGCAGGCCACCGTCTCGGGCATGTTCGGCATCATCGCCGCAATCCGATCTCCGGGACCGATCCCCATTGCCTTGAATGCCTGCTGCAACCTGGAAACCAGGCCACGCAGCCGGTCCCAGCTCCAACGATCGGCAACCTTGTCCTCCCCCCGAAAGATCAGTGCATCGTCAGCGCCTTCTCCGGAAAGCAGGTTCTCGGCAAAATTCAACATCGCATCCGGGAAGAAGCGCGCATCGAGCATGACATCGCCATCGAGGAGCGCGCGTGCTCCGCGCTCGCCCTTGACGCCGCAGAACTCCCAGACCGATGTCCAGAACCGTTCCCTGTCGGCGACAGAAAAAGCGTGCAAATCATGGTAGCTTGTCAGGGAGAGATCGAAGTCACGGTTGCACTGCTGCATGAAGGCGTACATCGGGCTCGCTTCGACCGATGTACGCGAAGGCATCCAGAGTGGCTTATCGTCGCGCATTCGAGACTTCTCCTATTTGTTCGCCTGTATACCATGCAATATCAGCTTATAAAGGGAGTGACGAGCAAAGTCAGAGGCTCGCGTTTGCATGCAGCTTGCATTTGATATATCGGGCATTTCAGAGCATTAACGGCGGCGACGGCCGAAAATACCGGCGGAATTCATGGGTACGTCAAGACAACCGCGATGGCGGAAGAAAATCAGACCCGTGTCACGCTGGCTGCCTGGCTTCGCCCGGCTTGCCACAGTCACCCTGCTTGTCGTCCTGTCGATCTTCGTGGCGCTTCGTGTCGCCGCCCCCTACCTGATTTCAACCGGCCTCGTTCGCTCCGGCATCGAGGATGCCCTGTCCAAATGGGCCGGCTATCGTGCCGAGGTCGCGGGCAAGCCGGTCATCGAATTCTGGCCGACGCCTCGCATCACCCTCAGCAAGATCTCGGTTCACCAGAAAGGCGACAGCAATAGGCTGCTCGGAACGATCGAAAGCCTCTCCGCCGAGTTCAGTCTGATCGATGCGATCCGAGGGCGCGCGAGCTTCCACGAGTTCCACCTCTTCCGCCCAAACCTGCAACTCACCCGTGAAAGCAGCGGCGTGATCGACTGGACCAATGAGGGGCTTCTGGCGCGAGCGATCTCAGGCGCGCGTGAGGAAGGTGGAAGAGAGGTTCTAGATCGGAAACTGGATGCCGCCGTCGGTGCCATCACAGTTGAGGATGGCACCGTCAACGTCGCCGATGTCGCAAGCGGTAGGACTTATCGCTTCGAGGGTGTAACCGCAGACGTCAGCTGGCGCAAACTGTCGAGTCCGATTACCGCCGTGCTGATCGCACGGATGAGTGGGCAGGATCTCAAGCTCGATTTCTCGTCCCCCAGCCCGCTTCTCATTTTCGGCGGCAACAAGGCCGAAATGAGCGGATCGCTGACTTCGAGCCTGCTCACGGCACGGTTCCAGGGACTCGCGAACATCTCGCATCTCTTTGACCTCTCCGGCAACATGGCGCTGAACATCCCCGATCTGCCGGCACTGTTGACATGGGCCGACCGCTCGCTACCGGGTATCGCGACCCTCAAGACCTTCTCAATCGAGACCGATGTCGCTTCGGTTGCGAACGGATTCCGCTTCGACAATGTCAATATGAGCATGAATGGGTCGAATGCGAAGGGCGTGATGGACGTGGCCTTTCCGCCAGGCAAACGCGCCAAACTCGGCGGCACGCTGGCCTTCGACCAGATGAATTTCAGGTCGCTCTTCGATGCATTCGTGCTTCGTCTGGCCGCCGGCGAGGCTGGCGGACGGCCTGATGGCGGTGCGCTGCAGAAACTCGATCTTGATCTCCGGCTTTCCGCGAAACAGGCCCTCATCGAACCTTTCATCCTCTCCGATGTCGGAGCGGGCATCATCGTTTCCAGCAACGAGGCAAAGTTCGACATCGGTGACAGCGAGTTTGAAGGCGGCTCCCTGTCCGCTCATCTCGAGGCGATGCGCGGTGATTTCGACGGCGGCGGCAAACTGCAACTGTCGATCCGCGGCGCCGACTTCGCCGGGCTGATCGAGCGGCTTCAGCTGAAGGGGCCACTGCCCCTTGCCACCGGCTCTCTCGACATGTCGATCAAAACGACAAAGCCGCTCTGGAAGGTCGAAGCCGGCGACGTGACGGGCAGGATCGCTTTCCGCGCGCGCTCGGGCTCGCTTCCGGGCTTCGATGCGGAGGCCGTACGCGAAGAAGCCACGCGCGCGGACTTCTTCACGCTGAACGCGGTATCCCACCGTGCCTTTGCCTTTGACAATTTCGACATCGCCGCCGATCTCGCCGATGGCGTGGCGACCATCCATGGCGGCCGTATCGAAGGTCCCCAGCAGACGCTGATCCTTTCCGGCGTCATCCCATACCACTCGAATGGATTGGCACTGTCGGGGACGATCGAAGCAACTGACCCGACAGCATCGACGAGTTTCCCGCCTCTGCCGTTCTTCGTTGGCGGCGCGTGGCCGGAGCCGGTGATCTCCCCGGCTCCCGTCACGCAGCAGGGATCGACCAAATAGTCACGGCGCGTTTGCAGCCGCACGTTCGTCACGCTCGCGCTGCAGTTCACGGCGTTTCGTGATGGTGGAGGCGCAGATGACGCCAATCGCCACGACTGCAATGAGAATAGTGCAGACCGCGTTGATTTCAGGCGTTACCCCGAGACGGACCTGGCTGTAGATCTTCATCGGCAGCGTCGTCGCCCCAGGGCCGGAGGTGAAGCTCGCGATGACGAGGTCATCCAGCGACAGCGTGAAGGCGAGGATCCAGCCGGAAAGCACGGCAGGCGCGATGATCGGCAGCGTCACTTCGAAGAAGGTCCGCACCGGTGGTGCGCCAAGATCCTGCGCCGCTTCCTCAATCGACCTGTCGAATGTCAACAGTCGCGACTGCACAACGACGGCGACAAAGCACATGGTGAGGGTGGTGTGCGCCAGCGTGATCGTCCAGAAGCCGCGGTCGAAACCGATCGCCACGAACAGCAGTAGAAGCGACAGGCCGGTAATCACCTCGGGCATGACAAGCGGTGCATAGACCATGCCGGAAAACAGCATGCGGCCGCGAAAGCGCGTGTAGCGCACCAAGGCGATCGCGGCGAGCGTTCCAAGGACCGTTGCCGCCGTGGCCGAAAGGAGGCCGACGCGGATCGTCACCCAGGCGGCATCGAGCAGAGCCTGATTGTGCAGGAGCGAGACGTACCATTTGGTCGAGAAGCCGCCCCAGACAGTCACCAGCTTCGACTCGTTGAAGGAAAACACCACCAGCAGGACGATCGGCAGATAGAGAAACGCAAAGCCGAGCGCGACGGAGGCGATGTTGAAACGGGTCCATCTCAGCATGTCTATCTCCCCTGCTCGTCGGCCTTGGCCTGCGCGTTCTGGAAGAACACGATCGGGATCACCAGGATCAAGAGCAGGATCGTCGCCACCGCCGAGGACACCGGCCAATCGCGGTTGGAGTTAAACTCGTTCCACAGCGTCTTGCCGATCATCAGCGTCTCCGATCCGCCAAGCAGGTCGGGGATAACGAACTCGCCAACCGCGGGGATGAACACCAGCATGCATCCGGCAACCACACCTGGCAGCGACAGCGGGAAGGTTACCCGCCAGAATGCGGTAATCGGCGTGCAGCCGAGATCCTGCGCTGCCTCGATCAAGGTGCCGTCCATCTTTTCCAGCGAGGAATAGAGGGGCAGGACCATGAACGGCAGATAGGAATAGACAATGCCGATGTAGACCGCGACATTCGTGTTCAGAATGATCAACGGCGTATCGATGGCGTGCACCGACAGTAGCAGCTGGTTGAACAATCCCTCCGGCTTCAGGATTGCGATCCAGGCGTAGACGCGGATTAGGAAGCTCGTCCAGAACGGCAGGATGACGAGCATCAGTAGCGTCGGACGGATGCTGCGTGGGGCCTGGGCCATGCCGTAGGCGATCGGATAAGCAATCAGCAGCGTAAGGAACGTCGATACGCCAGCGATCACGACGCTCGATATGTAGGCGTTCAAATAGAGCGGGTCGTCGAACAGATAGCTGTAATTCTCGAAGGAAAAGGTGCGCATCTTCGCCCAGAACTCGGCCCAGCCGTCAGCCAGAGCAAAGACCGGCTCGTAGGGAGGCATGGCGATTGCCGTCGTCGAGAGCGATATGCGGAAGACGATGAAGAACGGCGCCATGAAGAACAGCAGCAGCCAGACGTAGGGAATGATGATGACCAGGCGATTGTAGAATGCGGAACCGAGCTTGCCCATGGTTCAATCCTTGAGGAGGACGCCGGCATCCTCGGCGAAGGTAATCCAGACTTCCTGGTCGTAGGTGAACGGGTCGTCGACAGCGCGCTGCGCATTGAGGAGCGAGGCCTTGACCACCTTGCCGCTCTTCAGCTTCACGTGGAAGACCGTCATGTCGCCGAGATAGGCGATGTCCCACAGCTCCCCGGACGCCGCGTTTACCCTTGGATTGGCTGGCGGCTTGCGCGAGACCTTCAGCTTTTCCGGACGGATGGCAAAGCCGACTGGCGCGCCCATTGCCGGCTTTTCGGGAGTGACGACACTGATCGAGAAATTTTCGTCGACGGCGATCTCGACGGTGCTGTCGTTCGTGCTCGCGACCTTGCCATCAAAGATATTTACGTCGCCGATGAAGTCGGCGACGAAGCGGGAATTCGGCGCCTCGTAGATCTCCGCCGGTGTCGCGACCTGGATGACCTTTCCGTGGCTCATGACCGCAATGCGGTCCGCCATGGTCATCGCCTCCTCCTGGTCGTGGGTGACCACGACAAAGGTCAGGCCGAGGTTTTGCTGCAGGTCCATGAGCTCGAACTGTGTTTCCTCGCGCAGCTTTTTGTCGAGCGCGCCAAGCGGTTCGTCGAGCAACAGCACCTTCGGTCGCTTGGCAAGGGAACGCGCCAGGGCCACGCGCTGGCGCTGGCCACCGGACAGCTGGTTCGGCTTGCGCGTGGCAAACTTCTCGAGCTTCACCATCTTCAGCATCTGCAGAACGCGCTCGGTGATCTCATCTTTGGGCATGCCATCCTGGCGCAGGCCGAAGGCGATATTCTTCTCCACCGTCATATGCGGAAACAGCGCATAGGACTGAAACATCATGTTGACCGGTCGCTTGTACGGTGGCGTTCCAGCCATGTCGGTACCGTCGAGGACGATTTCGCCCGAGGTCGGCTGCTCGAAGCCTGCAAGCATGCGCAGCAGCGTGGATTTCCCACATCCGGAAGCCCCAAGCAGGGCAAAGAACTCACGATGATAAATATTCAGGGACAGGTCATCGACGGCGGTGAAGTCACCGAACCGCTTCGTGACGTTATTGAACGATATGAACGGCTTCGATGCCGGGTCTGCCCACGGCGCAAAGGAACGGCGAATATTGCCAAGTGACTTCATTATGTGCCCCGAAAAGTCATTTTGAGAACCGACGTCCCCGCAATCGGCATGATAAGGAAAGGCCCGGGCGTTGCCGTCCGGGCCTGATACTCTTTACTGGCCGGTGACGACTTTCGTCCAGATCCGGGTCGCCGTGCGCTGCGTTTTCGGATCCCATGGGGTGACGCTATAGAGCTTCTTCATCACGTCCTCGCTCGGATAGACCGACGGGTCTTCGAGGATTTCCTTGTCGATGAACTGCTGCGACGCCTTGTTGCCGTTGGCGTAGAATACGTAGTTGCTGGCCTTGGCGATGACTTCAGGCTTCATCATGTAGTTGAGGAATTCGTGCGCCTCGGCAACATGCTTGGCATCCGCCGGGATCGCCATCATGTCGAACCACATCTGCGCGCCCTGTGACGGAATGGAGTAACCGACCTCCACGTCGTTCTTGGCTTCGGTCGCACGGTTGGCAGCCTGGAAGATGTCGCCGGAATAACCGAAAGCGATGCAGATGTCGCCGTTCGCCAAGGCGTTGATGTATTCCGAGGAGTGGAACTTGCGAACGAAGGGCCGTACCTTTTCCAGCATTTCGCCGGCCTTCTGCAGATCGGCCGGCTTGCTCGAATTGGGGTCAAGTCCGATGTAGGTCAAGGCAGACGGCAGGACGTCCTTCGGCGCATCGAGGACATAGATGCCGCAGTCCTTGAATTTTTCCGCAACCTTCGGATCGAAGATGACTTCGAGGCCCGGCGCCTTTGCGTCCGGCCCGAGGATTTCGGCGAGCTTTTTCTTGTTGTATCCGATCCCGTTGGTGCCCCACATGTAGTCCACCGCGTATTCGTTACCGGGGTCGTACATGGCGGTGCGCTGCTGGATCATATCCCACATATTCGAAAGGTTCGGCAGCTTGGATTTGTCGAGCTTCTGGAAGACGCCGGCCTGGATCTGGCGCTGCAGGAAGTCGCCGCTCGGGACGACAACGTCATAGCCGGTACCGCCGGCGAGCAGCTTGGTTTCAACCGTCTCGTTGGAATCGAAGGTATCGTAGACGACCTTGATGCCGGTTTCCTTGGTGAAGTCTTCAAGGATGGAGCTGTCGATATAGTCCGACCAGTTGTAGACGTTGACCACCCGCTCCTGCGCAAAGGACGGCGCAGCGGCGAATGCAAGCACAACGGCGCTCGCTGCAAGTCTTGCGAATGTTGACCTCATGATATCTCCTGTCTTCTTCTTGCTTTGTGGCGCCTGTAGACGCCGACCCTCTGGTTTTGCAAGCAGACTAGAAATGTTTTTGTGAGCCCACAAGCGCAAAAACCTGCACTCTCAATCATTTCACAATCATTGAAAATCAAAGCTGCTGAGGCCCGCAACCATCTCGTCGAGGCCCAATGGTCGTGTGACCGGCGGCTCGGCGCGTGAGAGGCATCCGCGCCGTTCGCAAAGGCGGCAAGCAGGTCCTATCGCAACTGGCTGCTGAGACGTTGCGACCTGGCCGTAGACCGACGCTTCGCCGGCGGCAGCGTCGCAGCCGATCTGCAATGCGGTGCGCCTGATGCGCTCGCCGAACGCGGCGTTCGGCCCTTCAAGCGTCCGGGAGACCGTGAGATAGCGGGCGCCATCCGGCATTTCGACCGTTTCGGCAAGGATCTGGCCCGGCTGCAGGAAGGCGGCATGAATGTTCAGCTTGGGACAGCCGCCGCCGAAACGCGAATGCGGGAAACCCTGCGCCCCAGCCCGCCGCAGTCGGTGACCGGCGGCGTCGATCTCAATCATAAAGAAGGGAATCGCGGAAGCGCCCGGTCGCTGCAGCATGACCAGCCGGGCTGCGGCCTGCGCATAGGAAACTCCGAAGCGGGAACGGAGGATATCTACATCGTATCGGCTGCCTTGGGCCGCGGAGAGAAATGGCCCATAGGGCATGGCAAGCGCCAAGGCGCCGTAACGACAGAGTTCGAAGCGCGCTATCCGCTTCGCCTCCGGCGTCGACAGCGCCAGACCATCGAGTTCCGCCAGGATCGCATCACGCAAGGCGAGCGTTGCCACCTCGATGGCGATCTCATGCGCCTGATCGGCCGGCGACAGGCGCTCGGAAACGAAGAGCCGCATCGAGTGCCGGTCGAAGCGGCGCCGCAGATCAGGCATGACGTGAACGGGAAGGACACGCACGCTGATCCCGCGTTCCGCCCGCAGCCACTCCCTGAACGCGGCCGGCAGATCGCGCGTCTCGGCAAAGCGGGCCAGGAAGGTCTCCGCCGCAGCCTCCAGTTGAGAGAAATAGGCGGAGCGCCGCTCCATGATATCGCGGACCTCGTCGGCCGGCAGCCGCGCACCGGCGAGCGGTACCTGCCCCGCGCCGGCCGTCAACGACGTCAGGTCCGACAGGCGGCTCGCCTGTTCGCTATAGGCCCGGTACAGCTTGATGATGCCGCTTGCCGCGTTGGGCGCGGCCTCCGCGACCTCCACGAGTTCCTGGTCGCCGGGAAGCTCGCCGGCCAGGAGCGGATCCGCAAAAATCTCGCGCAGCTGGTTGAGGCTGCCGCCGCTCTCGTCCCTCAGCTCCTCCAGATCGACTTTGTAGACCGACGACAGCTTCAGGAGCAGTTGCACCGTCAGTGGCCGCTGGTTGCGCTCGATAAGGTTGAGATAGGATGGAGAGATGCCAAGCTCCTCGGCCATCGCTGACTGAGTCAAACCGAGGCCGTTGCGAATGCGCCGGACCTTTGGCCCCGCAAAAATCTTGCGCTCCGCCATGTGACAATCCTTTACAAAAGTCCGCGCAGATAACTTTACAATACTTTACAAATTGACAGAGCCAGCCTGTCAAGGCTTTGCATCCTAACTCGATTCTGATGGCTACTCCATAGAAAACTCTGGTCTTTTTCCAGGATCTGTAAATTCTGTTAATCATCCAAACTGACCACACAATCTGCAAGGAGCATAAGATGACAGAATTTGACAAGCTGCACCGGGACCTTCCAGCTGGGCGATTCAATGGGGTTGAGCGTCCCTACTCGATCGATGACGTCAAGCGGCTGCGCGGCTCCGTCGAACTGCGCTATTCCCTCGCGGAAATGGGCGCCAAGCGGTTGTGGCAGCTTCTGCATCAGGATGATTTCGTCAATGCTCTCGGAGCCCTGTCGGGCAATCAGGCGATGCAGATGGTTCGCGCCGGATTGAAGGCAATCTACCTGTCCGGCTGGCAGGTCGCCGCGGATAGCAACACCGCCTCGGCCATGTATCCGGATCAATCCCTCTATCCGGCAAACGCCGGTCCGGAACTGGCCAAGCGGATCAACCGGACCCTGCAGCGCGCCGATCAGATCGAAACATCAGAGCAGAACGGCCTCTCCGTCGAGACCTGGTTTGCGCCGATTGTTGCTGACGCGGAAGCAGGCTTCGGTGGCCCGCTGAACGCCTTCGAGATCATGAAGGCCTATATCGAGGCCGGTGCAGCCGGCGTCCATTTCGAGGACCAGCTGGCGTCGGAGAAGAAGTGCGGCCATCTCGGCGGCAAGGTCCTGATCCCGACCGCAGCACACATCCGCAACCTCGATGCGGCTCGCCTCGCCGCCGACGTCATGGGTGTTCCGACGCTCGTCATTGCCCGCACGGATGCGGAAGCCGCCAAGCTACTGACCTCAGATATCGACGAACGCGACCAGCCCTTTGTCGACTACGATGCCGGCCGCACGGTCGAAGGCTTCTATCAGGTTCGCAACGGGCTCGAGCCGTGCATCGCCCGTGCCGTCGCCTATGCACCGCACTGCGATCTCATCTGGTGCGAGACGTCGAAGCCGGATCTCGAGCAGGCACGCCGTTTTGCCGAGGGGGTCCACAAGGTGCATCCCGGCAAGCTGCTCGCCTACAACTGCTCGCCGTCGTTCAACTGGAAGAAAAACCTGGATGACGCGACGATCGCCAAGTTCCAGCGCGAACTCGGCGCAATGGGCTACAAGTTCCAGTTCATCACGCTTGCCGGCTTCCACCAGCTGAACTTCGGCATGTACGAACTCGCCCGCGGCTACAAGGACCGGCAGATGGCTGCCTATTCCGAATTGCAGGAGGCGGAGTTCGCGGCGGAGATCAACGGCTACACCGCGACCAAGCATCAGCGCGAAGTCGGCACCGGTTACTTCGATGCCGTTTCGATGGCCATCACCGGCGGACGTTCGTCGACTACGGCGATGAGGGAATCCACCGAACATGCACAGTTCAAACCAGCAGCAGAATGATCGCACCAAGGAGGAGAATGCCATGCCTACTCTTGCACGCGTCAAGGAACGCGCTGAAGAACAGTCCACCTGCATGACCACAGACCAGCAGACGACGATCCGCACGCTCGCCAACGATCTGCACCGACTGAACCAGTCGGTCATGAAGGCGGTCGATGCCGGTGTCTCCGTCGAGATCGTTCGCTCGGCGAGACACCACGGCGGCGACGGTAACTGGGGAGATCTTTTGATCCCCATCATAGTCGCGGGGCGCAACTGAGATCGCGGCGGGCGCCCTCAACTTCGGCTGGCGCGCCTGCCCGCAAACAGATCGACATAGCTCTTCAGCAATTTCGTCATGCGATCGGCAACGGTCCGGATTTCCGGCCGGTGCCGATCCTCGTTGTTCATGACGATCCACTGCCGGTGGCGCAATTCCGGCAGTTCGCCGCCAAGACGCTGCAGTTCGGGATCGAGGTCACCGACGAAGCATGGCAAGACCGCCTTGCCCGCCCCTCCTCTCACCAGCTCCAGCAGCGAGCGTGGCCGGTTGACCGTTGCAACGATCAAGCCGCCTGCATTGCGGTGCGGCCAGCGGAGATAGTTCGAGATCGCATCCTCTTCGGAGACGGCCACCCACCTGTCCTCGGTCGCGTCAACATTGCGTCTCGTATAGACAGCGTAGGCCACCTCGCCCAGCAGGCGGGCGGCAAGGTTGCTTTCTTCGGGCTCGAAGGCGCGGATGCCGATATCGCTTTCCCTGTAATTGAGGTTGGCGCGCGCTTCGCCGACCGTCAAAGAGATAGCGAAGGCATCGCCGGGTTTGCGGATCGCGGCGAAATTCTCCGTCAGAAGCCACGCGACCCAAGTGCCGGCGGCAACCTTGACCGTCGCACCAAGGCTCCCGGCCTGCCGCCAGGCGTCAATCTTGCGCGCCGCGGCCTCCATGTCCTGCAGATGATCCAGAAGGACCTGGCCATCCGCGGTGAGGCTGTAACCCTTCTGGCTGCGGATGAAGAGCGCCTTGCCGATCTCATGCTCGAGATCGAGCATGCGACGACCAATCGTGGCGGGACTGAGCCCGCTCGACGCACTGGCGCCCGTCAGCCCGCCGAAGCGAGCGACCTGCACGAATAGCTGAAAGGAATCCCATTGTGTGTTTTTCATCGATGAAAAACATAGTGAGGAAATTCCCGTTTATAAACCAAATTTCGAGGAATAACTAAGGCGATGCCCATATAGAAGGACATCGCCATGATCACTCTCATCGCCGTCGCCCAGATTGCAGACCTGCTGAATGGCAGTCGTGACAAGTACTCGGCAAAGGCCGAAAGCGAATTCTACGAGAGCCTCGGCAGCTCCCGCGCGGTCCGCTTCGCGGCTTTCCTCACGTCTCCGTGGCTATGGAGCGGGAAGCGCCGCTCCGGAAGAACGGAAGCTTGCCGATCCGGGAACGTCGGTCACGCCGCATGCCTCACGCGGTCGTAATTCTGGGCGGCTTCGAACCGGAACTGCTGTACCAGCGTCATCAACGCATCGGCCTCGTTGGCGAGCTGGCGGCTCGCCTCGGTCGTTTCCTCGACCATGGCGGCGTTCTGCTGCGTCATCTGGTCCATCGCATTGACCGCGCCGTTGACCTCCTGCAGGGCAGCGGACTGATCCTGGCTTGCCGTCGCAATCATTTCGACATGGCTGCTGATCGCAATGATCTCCTGGCTGATCGCGGCGAGCACGGCACCGGTCTTCTGCACAAGGCCGGAGCCTGCGGTAACCTCGCGCGTCGACTTCTCGATCAGCCCCTTGATTTCGCGCGCCGCATCGGCGGACCGCTGTGCAAGTTCGCGCACCTCCTGCGCAACCACGGCAAAGCCCTTGCCCGCCTCGCCAGCCCGGGCGGCTTCGATACCGGCATTCAACGCCAGAAGGTTCGTCTGGAACGCAATGTCATCGATGACTTCGATGATCTGCTCGATCTGCTTCGACGCCTCTTCGATACGGTTCATCGCCGCGACCGCGTCGGTGACGACAGCGCCTGAACTATCGGCGTTTTTCTTGGTCGCGGACACGGCATCATTCGCTTCGCGGGCACGTACGGCCGACGATTTGACGGTCACGGTGATTTGCTCAACTGCGGCCGCCGTCTCCTCCAGGTTGGCAGCCTGTGCTTCCGTACGCTTCGAAAGCTCATCGGCAGACGCCAGCATCGCGCCGGAGTTGTTCTGGATCGAAGCGGTGTTGTCGCGAATGCGCGCCAAGGTTTCCTGCAGCCGCACGAGCGACGCATTGAAATCGACGCGAAGCTGCTCAAGGCGACCGACAAACGGCGTCTGGATCGTCTGCGAAACATCGCCCTGCGCCAGGCGCCCCAAACCGGCGGCGAGCTGGTTGACGGCGAAGTCGATCTGGCCGTCAAGCGCGCGCTTCTCGGCGTCGTTGCGGGCACGTTCACTATCGCTAAGCTGCCGCTGTTCGGCCGCCTGCATCTCCAAGTCCTGGCGGGCGCGGGCGTTGTCGCGGAACAGCGCGAGCGCGCGTCCGATCGCGCCGAATTCGTTCTGCTTCTCAACGCAAGGGATCGGCCTGTCGAGATTGCCGTCGGAAATCGTATGAATGGTCGCCGTCAGCGCCTCGAGCGGCCTGATGGAGGCCCGGATGGCGAAGTAGGCTGCCACGCCGACGAGCAGCAATACCGCTACACCGACACCGGCCACCAGCATCAGCAGTTGCTGCAGGCTGCTGTAATAGACCTCCATCGGGATGCCGATGAACAGGATGCCGACGTTTGAACCGGCCGTGTTCTTCACCGGAAAATAGCCTGTCATGAACTTCCGACCGAAAAGGTCAGCCGGGCCGTAGTAGGCCTGCCCCTTGGCCAGTACCGCCTGCGCGGGATGATCCGCCGCGAGCTTCGTGCCGACAGCGCGGTCGCCGTTCTCTTTCTTGACGTTCGTGGAAACACGGACGTAGTCGCTGCCTTGGCGTTCAAAGACGGTGGCAACGCCAGCAATCGACTGTGCGGTGCGATCGACCAGAACGTGATCGCCGAGCGATGGCAGCTTTTCCTCGGTTACCCCGGCAAGCTCGTTGTTGCTCACGTCGACCTTCACTCCGGCATCGCTCGCGCCGTAGAGGACCGCCATCGTCCTGCTTGCATCCTTGGCGTCAGACACGGCGCTCGTCATCACGTAAGCGCTCAGATTGTAATAGGTGGCGCAGACGATCGCTGCGGTGCTGAAGACGAGTAGAACGAGTGTGATGGCGACGATCTGACGTACGATGGAAGCCGAGAACAGGCGTAGCATAGGTATCCCCTGAGACGTGAGCCCCGGAGGCTAATGCGAAAATTTAAAGAAAATCTTCAAAAAATTGATAATCGTCGAAAACTTAAAAAGACGCGGCCGATATTCGGAAAAACAGAAGAACCCGGGTATACCGGGGCCTTCCAAGCGCTTGTTTTGGTCGTCGTCTTATGCCGCGCGGTAGACGCTCGCCTGCATGTCGCCGTCGATCTTGAACTGCTGGATGAGCCGCAGCAGTGAATCCGCCTCGACCGCAAGCTCGCGGCTTGCTGCCGTCGTCTCTTCAACCATGGCCGCATTCTGCTGCGTCATCTGGTCCATCTGGTTGACCGTCGCGTTGACTTCACCAAGTGCGCTCGACTGATCATGGCTCGCGCGGGCGATCGTTTCGACATGCTGGCTGATCGTGACGATCTGGGCACTGATCTTCGCGAGCACCGTGCCGGTCTCCTGCACGAACTGCGAGCCGGAGCTGACTTCGGTGGTCGACTTGTTAATGAGACCCTTGATCTCCTGCGCCGCGGCAGCGGAGCGCTGCGCCAATTCACGCACTTCCATGGCGACGACGGCGAAGCCCTTGCCGGCTTCACCGGCGCGTGCTGCCTCGATGCCGGCGTTCAGAGCCAGCAGATTGGTCTGGAATGCGATCTCGTCGATGACGCCGATGATCTGTTCGATCTGCCGGGACGCCGCTTCGATCCGGCCCATTGCGTCGATCGCGTTGCTGACGACAACTGCGGAGTCGTCGGCGCTGCGTTTTGCCTGACGCACGATCTGATCGGCGTCCTTGGCCCGCTCGGCCGAAGAACGGACCGTGACAGTGATCTGGTCAACGGCAGCGGCGGTTTCCTCCAGCGAAGCCGCCTGCTGCTCAGTACGCTTGGAGAGGTCTTCAGCAGACTGAGCCATCTGGTTGCCGTTGCCCTGGATCATCTCGACGTTGTCGCGGATCTGGCTCATGGTGGCCTGCAGGCGCATCATCGAACCGTTGAAGTCCTGGCGGAGCTGCTCGAGGCGACCGATGAACGGCGTGTCGATCGTGGTCGAAATATCACCCTGCGACATGCGCTCGAGACCGGAGGCAAGCGCATTGACAGCAAACTCGATCTGGCGGTCCATTTCGCGCTTCTCGGCGTCGTTGCGCTGGCGTTCATGCTCGGCCGCGACGCGCTCTTCCTCGCTCTGCTCCTCAATGCGGATCTTGGAGATCGCATTTTCCTTGAAGATGCCAAGCGCGCGGGCAATGTCGCCGATTTCGTCATACCGCTGGTCGCCCGAGATGTTGGTGTCGAGCGCACCATCGGCAATGCGGCGCATCGCGGCGGTGATCTGGCCGATCGGGCGCTGCAGCGTCAGGACAAGGGCAATGCCGCCGATGATCGAAACCAGGATGCCGAGGCCCGTCGTCAGCACGGAGATGCCATTTGCCTGGGTGCGCTCGGCACCGGCGCTCTTCTTCTGCAATTCGGCAAACGTCGTGAGCTGCCCCCAGACGGCATCAAGCTGCTGGCGAGCGGATGCGTAGTCGGTGACGCGCTGGTTGATCGTGTCGACCAGGCTCTGCGCATCCTTATCCATGGAGGCAAGGGCAGGCGACATTGCCGCGACGATGTCTTCCGCGAAATTCATGCCCTTCGCGCTGGCGAGCAGCGTGTTTAGGTTGGTGCCGAGCGTCGCGATCTCCTGATGCAGGCGGACGCGATTTTCCTTGCCAGGCTTGGCAGCGAACTCACCGAGCACGAGTTGCAGCGAGTAGATCGCGCTCTCCAGACGGCGCGTGTCTTCGAGAACAGAGTTCGTCTGCGCGATACGGCTGTCGAGCTCGACGAAGGTCGTCGTCGCTGCGCGCATCATCTGCGTTGCCGTCAGCTGGGTATAGGTCGACATCTGACGGAAGCGGGAGACAAGTCGCCCGAGATTGGCGATCGCCTCGTCGGTGCCGGCATCGGCCGCCGTTGCCTGCGCCTTCACGTCGCTGATCGTCTGCGACAGCGACTGTGTCATGCTCTTCTGGTTCGCGGGGACCGAAATCTCGATCAGGCGCTGCGCCTTTGCGATAGCGGGAATGGCGTCCGTGACGACCTTCAGCTTGTCAGCCGGCAGCTGGGCCTTGTTGAAGTCGGCCATGACGGCCGCAAGGGTATCACCGCCCTTCAGCAGGCGGTCGGCGGCGCGCAGCGTTGCAGTGGCGTTGCCCTCATCCTTGCGGATGTTTTCCTCGAGTTGCTGCGCATCGTAGTTGACGTTGAAGCGGCTGGTAATCATCACCTTCTGCGCGTCATCGATCGACTTGCGAAGGGCGAGCTCCTGCTCGTGCAGGGTCCAGAGCTTGCCCACGGTGTCGGAAATTCCCGAGGTACCGTCGATGGCGGCAAGAAGGTTGTCGCGACCGCCATTGTCGCCGATCTGCTTCAGCGTGGCGTTCAGCGTGCCCTGTTGCGTCTTGATGTCCCCGTAAAGCTTGTCACGCGCTTCCTGGCTGGTCATTTGCAGGAAGTCGTCCATGGAGCCATAGAGATCCTTGAACCCGCTGAGCGACTGCAGGACGCTGTTGGAGATTTCCATACGTCCCTGCAGCATGCCCGAAGCATAGAGGCCGGTCAGGCCGACGGCAGAAATGCTCACGACGAAGGGCAATACAAAGATCAGGACCTTGGTCTTGATCTTGAAACGGGAAAGAAACTTGTCAATCAACATAGCGGTTCCGGCCTTCCATACACCACTCCTCCCGCCGGCCGCCTGGCGGGGCGCCGACCGAGTGCATCGAGCTGCTTTATTGGAACATTGGAGTCCCGGACGGCGAGGCCCGGTCGGCAGTCATTGCCGGTTCGCCTCACGCCAACGCGGAAGCGCCCAAAAAATCATCGAGCAAGTTTTGCAGAGGATGTCTTAATTTTCGGATAAGCGGAAATTACGGATAGCCGCAATCAAATCGATTTTAGCGGTGGTCAAATCGATTTGGCCCAGAGATGGCCGGCGGCCCGAATGCGGCCGATGCTCACAGATCCGAGATCGGGAGTGTCAGAACCAACGTGCGAGGAGGAGAGCGGCCACGGCGGCCAATGCACTGGCAGAGAGGACGAAGTAGCGTGCGGCAACGAGCTTGTTGTCGGGCTTGGCTTGAGCGATTGCAATGGCGCGGGCGCGTCGTGCGTTCCTGTTCATTTTGCAGAACCTCACTTCATTTCTGACACAACAATCCAACAAAACGACCTGTTGGTAAAGCTCTATTTAGGAAGTGCTTTTCCATTCCGTCATGAGGCAGGATGGCGCACCCTTCTTAAGAACTCTTGAATCGAGCAGATAGTTTCGCGCCTATAAAGATTCACCGGCGACGAAGCCCGAAGCCCAGGCCCACTGGAAGTTATAGCCGCCGAGCCAGCCGGTCACGTCGACACATTCACCGATGAAATAGAGGCCCGGAATACTCTTCGCCGCCATGGTACGGGAGTCGAGCCCCGTCGTATCGATGCCGCCGAGCGTCACTTCGGCAGTCCTGTAGCCCTCAGAGCCGGACGGCTTGATTTTCCAGCTTTGTACCGCTTCGGCCAAACGCGCCAGGACCTTGTCGGAAAGATCGGCCATATGGCCGACGATGCCTTCTCGGTCGGCCAGATATTGCGCCAGCCGCTTCGGGAGTATCTCGGCCAGCGCCGTCTGAGCGGACTGCCGGCCATTCACCCTTTTCGCCGCCTTCAGATGTTCGAACAGATCGACATCGGGCTCGATGTCGACGGTGATGTCCTCGCCCTCGCGCCAGTAGGAGGAGATTTGCAGGATCGCAGGGCCGCTGAGGCCGCGATGGGTGAACAGCAGGGCTTCGCGGAATGCTGTCTTGCCGTGACGGATTTCGGCTGGCGCCGATATGCCCGGCAGGTCGGAAAGGCTTTCGAGCGTCGCCTGATCCAGGGTCAGCGGCACAAGTCCAGGCCGCGTCTCCACCATGGGAAGGCCGAACTGCTCAGCAATGCGATAGGCAAAGCCCGTGGCACCCATTTTCGGGATAGACTTGCCGCCGCTCGCGATCACCAGCGAGCGACATTCATATGCCCCCTCCGACGTCGAGATGCGGAAGCCTTCGCCGCTCTTTTCCACGTCCGCGATCTCGGTGCGCAGATGCAACGCCGCTCCGGCAGCCTGCATCTCATCGAGAAGCATGCGGATGATGTCCTTGGCGCTGTCGTCGCAAAACAGCTGCCCAAGCGTCTTCTCGCGCCAGGCAATCCGATGACGATCGACCATGGCAATAAAATCCGAAGGCGTGAAGCGCGCCAGCGCCGACTTGCAGAAATGCGGATTGGCGGAGAGGAAGCTCTTCGGGCCGGCGTGAATGTTGGTGAAATTGCAGCGCCCCCCCCCGGAGATGCGGATCTTTTCGCCCGGCGATTTCGCATGGTCGAGAACGATGACCGAGCGGCCGCGCTGAGCGGCGCGAATGGCGCACATCATGCCGGCTGCGCCCGCGCCGATGACGATCACATCGCTTTTTCGCTGCAAAACCACTTCCCTTGTCGAAAGGCATCTTCTTTTTCCATCAAGAGGCGAAAGTCAACGTGCCTCCCCCTCGCCAATTGCCAAACTCCAGCTATGATGCCGTCACGATCAACGCAAACCGGTGTGTCATGTCCCCAAAAAAGACGACGCTGAAGCCTGCCAGAAACGTACCTGCCTCGAAGAAGACACCCCCGGACCCCGGACATCAGCGCGGCGTGGAAAACTGGAAGGAAGCAGCGCAGTTCTTACGGGCGCGCGGCATTGAAGACATCGAATGCATTACGCCGGATCTTGCCGGCGTGCCGCGCGGCAAGATGATGCCGAGTTCCAAGTTCACGTCAAACACCTCGCTTGCGCTGCCTTCGGCGATCTACCGTCACACCATCTCCGGCGAATATCCGGACGAGACGGAAAGCTTCCGCTACGAGCCGCGCGACAGCGACCTGAAGCTGGTGCCTGACCTTTCGACGCTTTCGGTCGTCCCCTGGGAAACCGACCCGACGGCGCAGGTGATCTGTGATATCGTTAGCGTGGATGGGGAAGAGGTCCCCTACACGCCGCGAAACGTTCTGAAGCGCGTGCTGAAACTCTATGGCGATCGCGGCTGGAAGCCGATCGTGGCGCCCGAGATCGAGTTCTACCTCGTGGCGAAGAATGATGACCCGGATTATCCGCTGCATCCGCCGAAGGGCCGCTCCGGCCGTTCGATCCTCGGGGGTCAGGGCTATTCGATCGCCGGCATCAACGAATTCGACGAACTGATCGACGACATCTACCATTTCTCGGAAAAGCAGGGTCTCGAGATCGATACGCTGATCCACGAAGAAGGCCCGGCGCAGCTGGAAATCAACCTGCGCCACGGCAATCCGATCGAACTTGCCGACCAAGTGTTCCTGTTCAAGCGCACGATCCGCGAAGCGGCGATGAAGCACGGCATCTATGCCACCTTCATGGCCAAGCCGATGCAGGGACAGCCGGGCTCGGCGATGCACATCCACCAGTCGGTCGTGAACCAGGAAACCGGCAAGAACATCTTCTCCAACCCTGATGGTTCCGCCTCTCGTGAGTTCTTCCATTTCATCGGCGGCCTGCAGAAATACGTGCCGAGTTCCATGGTGATGCTGGCGCCCTATGTGAACTCCTATCGGCGGCTGACGCCTGACATGTCGGCGCCCGTCAACAATGCCTGGGGTTATGACAACCGCACGACGGCGTTCCGCGTCCCGGTATCCGATCCGCAGGCACGGCGCGTCGAAAACCGCCTGCCGAGTTCGGATGCCAACCCTTACCTTGCGCTCGCCGCCTCGCTCGCATCGGGCCTGCTCGGCATCATGAAGGGCATCGAGCCGACAGCACCAACAGAGGATACGGCAAACGAGGGCTCGATCGAACTGCCACGCGGCCTTCTGGAAGCAGTCGCGTTGATGGAAGACGAGGAAGCCTTCGAGGAAGTGTTCGGCAAGGAGTTCCTCGGCATCTACGCCGGTGTGAAGCGCGGGGAATTCGAAACTTTCATGCAGGTGATCAGCCCCTGGGAGCGCGAATTCCTTCTGCTGAATGTTTAGGGAGGGCTTCATCATGACATCGCAGGAGAGATGGCAGAGCCCGATTGCGCCCGGCATTTCCTGGTATCAGGCAACATCAGGCGAGCGGCCGACCTACCCGGAAATGGACGGCTCGAAGACATGCGACGTCGCAATCGTCGGCGGCGGCTACAGCGGCCTTCAGGCCGCCTACAATCTCGCCAAATCCGGCGTCTCGGTGGTTCTCATCGAGGCGTGCCGGTTCGGCGACGGCGCCTCGGGGCGCAACGGCGGCCAGCTCGGCACCGGGCAACGCTGGTGGCCGGAAGAGCTTGAGGAAAAGATCGGCTACGAGCGTTCGCGCGCGCTGTTCGATCTCGCCGAGGCGGCCAAGCACCATCTCATGGATTTCGCGACCGACTATCAGATCGACATGGACTACATGCCGGGGCAGATGAACGTTGCACACAAGCCGAGCTACAGGGCCGACTACTACGAAAACGCCGAGATCGCGGCGATGCGCTACAACTATCCGCATGTGCGCTTCATGGACAAAGCCGAAACGCAGGAACGGCTCGGCTCGACGCGCTACCACTGCGGCGTTCGCGACATCGGGACGGGCCACATCCATCCGCTGAAGCTGCTGATCGGCCTTGCCCGGGTTGCCGCCAATGCCGGCGCGCAGATCTTCGAGATGACCAAGGCCTCGGCGATCCTTCATGGCAGCAGCAAGGTGTTGATCGAGACGCCAAGGGGCACGATCACTGCCGACAGGGCGCTGATCGCCTGCAACGGCTATGTCGGCAATCTCGAGCCGGTGACGGCAAGTCACGTGATGCCTATCCGCTCCTTCATTGGCGCCACGGTGCCGCTCGACGCGCATCCGCAGGTGCTGCCGGGCGGCGAGTCCGTGGCCGACTCGCGCTTTGTCGTGCGCTACTTCCGCAAGTCCAAGGACGGACGATTGCTCTTCGGCGGGCGCGAAGCCTATACGGCCGACAATCCGCGCGACATAACGCAGCACATCCGCCGGCAGATCGCCGAGATTTACCCGGCGCTTCGGGACATCGAGATCACGCATGCCTGGGGCGGTTCGGTCGGCATCACCATGCCGCGTCAGCCTTTTGTGCGCGAGGTCATGCCTGGCGTGACGTCGATCGGCGGCTATTCCGGTCATGGTGTCATGCTCGCCAATTACTGCGGAAAGCTCTATGCCGAAGCGGTTCTGGGAAAATCGGCGGATCTCGATCTTTTCAAGTCGCTCGATATTCCGGCCTTTCCCGGGGGTGCGGCCATGCGCGCGCCGCTGCTTTTCCTGGCGCTCTCCTGGTTTGCACTGCGCGACAAGTTTTAGTCAGATTGCGGATTTCATCGCGCGGCAATTCGATCTAAAACCTCTTTCCGAGAGATTCATTGCATCGCACACTGGCTTTTTTAAATCGATTAGATTAAAGAGCCAATAACCCGTCTGATTGAGAGACATCCTCATGAGCAGCCAAACCATCCCCGTTGAACCCTTTGATTATGTCGTTTTCGGTGGCAGCGGCGACCTTGCGGAACGCAAGTTGCTGCCTGCCCTTTACCATCGTCAGATCGAGGGGCAGTTCTCCGAACCGACCCGTATCATCGGCGCGTCGCGTAGCCCGCTGACGAACGAGGAATATCGCAAGTTTGCCCAGGACGCCCTGAAGGAGCACCTCAAGAAGGGCGAATACAACGAGGCCGAGGTTACGAAGTTCCTGCAGCGCCTGTACTACGTGCCGGTGGATGCGCGTTCGGATGCCGGCTGGGATCAGCTCAAGAAGCTTCTGGACGAAGGCAAGGATCGCGTGCGCGCCTTCTACCTCGCCGTTGCTCCGGGCATCTTCGGCGACATCTCGCAGAAAATTCATGACCACAAGCTGATCACCAAGTCGACGCGCATTGTCGTTGAAAAGCCGATCGGCCGCGACCTTGCTTCCGCCCTGCAGCTGAACGACACGATCGGCAAGGTCTTCAAGGAAGAGCAGATCTTCCGCATCGACCACTATCTCGGCAAGGAAACGGTGCAGAACCTGATGGCGTTGCGCTTTGCCAATGCGCTCTATGAGCCGCTGTGGAACGCCAACCATATCGACCACGTGCAGATCACGGTTGCCGAGTCGGTCGGCCTCGAAGGCCGCGCCGGATATTATGACACCGCTGGCGCGCTGCGCGACATGGTGCAGAACCACATCATGCAGCTCGTCTGCCTGGTCGCGATGGAGGTCCCCTCCTCGATGGACTCCGAGGCCGTCCGCGACGAGAAGCTGAAGGTGCTGCGCGCATTGAAGCCGATCAATGCATCGAACGTCGAGACCAATACCGTTCGCGGCCAGTATCGCGCCGGCGCTTCCAGCAGTGGTCCGGTCAAGGGTTACCTTGAGGAGCTCGAAGGCGGCGTTTCGAACACCGAAACCTTCGTTGCCATCAAGGCCGAAATCGGCAACTGGCGCTGGGCTGGCGTTCCCTTCTACATCCGTACCGGCAAGCGTCTTGCCGGCCGCATGTCGGAAATCGTCATCACCTTCAAGTCGATCCCGCACTCGGTCTTCGACCAGTCCGCCGGCCGTATCAACCAGAACCAGCTCATCATTCGCCTGCAGCCTGATGAAGGCGTCAAGCAGTCGCTGATGATCAAGGATCCGGGCCCGGGCGGCATGCGCCTCCGCAACGTCTCGCTCGACATGAGCTTTGCCGACGCTTTCCAGGTCCGCAATCCGGACGCCTATGAACGGCTGCTGATGGACGTCATTCGTTCAAACCAGACGCTGTTCATGCGCCGCGACGAAGTCGAGGCCGCATGGCAGTGGGTCGACCCGATCTTGAAGGGTTGGGATTCGACCGGCCAGAAGGTTCAGGGATACACCGCCGGCACCTGGGGCCCCAGCCAGTCGATCGCGCTCATCGAGCGTGACGGCCGCACCTGGCACGACAACCTGTAGGATAAAGAACGATGGCAGCGACGATGCATGCTTTTGCCAATGGCGCGGAACTGGCTCGCAACCTTGCCGACAAAGTCGCTGCGTCGCTTTCCGCGGCAATCGACGCACGGGGAGCGGCAACCTTTGCCGTTTCCGGCGGCTCGACGCCGAAACTGTTTTTCCAAGAGCTTTCGGCCCGCGATCTCGACTGGACCAAAGTGACCATCACACTCGTCGACGAACGCTTCGTAGCGGCGAACAATCCGCGCTCGAACCATCTGCTGGTGGCCGAAAACCTCCTGCGGAACAAGGCGAAGGCTGCAAACTTCCTGCCGCTCTACCAGGCAGCAGGCTCGGTCGAGGAGGCTGCGAGGCTTGCGACGAGCGCGACGGCCACGATCGGCAATCCCTTCGATGTGGCGATCCTCGGAATGGGTGGCGACGGCCATACCGCCTCGTTCTTTCCGCGCGGCAGCAATCTGAAGGTCGCGCTCGACCCCAACACGCCGCGTGGTATCATCACCATGGAGGCGGAGGGCGCGGGCGAGCCGCGGCTCACCTTCACCTTCTCCAGCCTTCAGGATGCAAAGCTGCTCGTGCTTCACATCGAAGGCGAGAGCAAGAAGGACGTCCTGACGAAAGCGCAGAGCGCCGGCGACGAGGCAGAGATGCCGATCCGCGCCATTTTGCGGCGGGCGGCGAGCCCCGTCGAAATCTACTGGGCTCGATAAGCCTTCGGGCAGATAGCCGCGAACGAAAAACTGAAGAGCAAACAAGGCAGGATACCTCCCATGTCCGCTAATGCACGCATTTCTGCGATCACCTCCCGCATCGTCGAACGATCGAAGCCGACACGCGGACTTTATCTGGAGCGCCTGCGCAATGCGACCTCCAAGGGTGTAAGCCGCTCGGTTCTCGGTTGCGCCAACCTCGCGCACGGCTTTGCGGTCTGTTCCCCCGCCGAGAAGGACGCGCTTGCAGGCGACCGCGTGCCAAACCTCGGCATCATCACTTCCTACAACGACATGCTCTCCGCGCACCAGCCCTTCGAGCATTATCCGGCGATCATCCGCGAGGCGGCAGCGGAAGCCGGGGGCATCGCGCAGGTCGCCGGCGGTGTTCCTGCCATGTGCGATGGCGTCACCCAGGGGCAGCCGGGAATGGAGCTTTCCTTGTTCTCGCGCGACCTGATCGCCATGGCTGCCGGCGTGGGCCTCTCCCACAATATGTTCGATGCCGCGCTTTTCCTCGGCGTCTGCGACAAGATCGTGCCCGGCCTTGTCATCGCCGCCCTCTCCTTCGGGCATCTGCCGGCGATCTTCGTGCCGGCCGGTCCGATGACGTCGGGCCTGCCGAACGACGAGAAGTCACGCGTGCGCCAGCTTTATGCCGAAGGCAAGGTCGGCCGCGCCGAACTGCTGGAAGCAGAGTCGAAGTCCTACCACGGTCCGGGCACCTGCACCTTCTACGGCACGGCGAATTCGAACCAGATGCTGATGGAGATTATGGGCTTCCATATGCCCGGCTCCTCCTTCATCAATCCAGGCACTCCGCTGCGTGAAGCCTTCACACGCGAAGCTGCCAAGCGTGCGTTGGCGATTACGGCCCAGGGCAACGAATACACGCCGGCCGGTGAGATGATCGATGAGCGCTCTATCGTCAACGGCGTCGTCGGCCTGCACGCGACCGGCGGCTCGACGAACCACACGCTACACCTCGTCGCCATGGCGCGGGCAGCAGGCATCCAGCTGACCTGGCAGGATATTGCCGAGCTATCCGAGATCGTGCCGCTGCTGGCGCGCGTTTATCCGAACGGCCTTGCCGACGTGAACCACTTCCACGCCGCCGGCGGCATGGGCTTCCTTATCAAGGAGCTGCTCAAGCACGGCATGGTGCATGACGACGTTCGTACGGTCTTCGGCCATGGCCTGCAGGCTTACACGATCGATCCCCGCCTCGGTGACGACGGCACGATCGTGCGCGAACCGGCACCGGAAAAGAGTGTCGACCCGAAGGTGCTTGCCAATATCGAAACCCCCTTCCAGGCCAATGGCGGCCTGAAAATGCTTCGCGGCAATATCGGCAAGGCCGTCATCAAGATCTCTGCAGTCAAGCCGGACCGCCACGTCATCGAAGCGCCGGCCATCGTCTTCCACAGCCAGCAGGAACTGCAGGACGCTTTCAAGGAAGGCAAGCTCAACAAGGACTTTATCGCCGTCGTTCGCTTCCAGGGACCGAAGGCGAATGGCATGCCGGAACTGCACAAGCTGACGCCGCCACTCGGCGTGCTGCAGGATCGCGGCTTCCGCGTGGCACTTCTGACCGACGGCCGTATGTCCGGCGCTTCGGGCAAGGTTCCGGCTGCAATCCACGTGACGCCGGAGGCTGTCGATGGTGGTCCGATCGCTCGCATCAAGGACGGCGACATCATTCGCCTCGACGCGATCGCCGGCACGCTGGAGGTTCTGGTCGATGCTGCCGATCTGGCGGAACGCGAGTCCGTGGTTGCCGATCTTTCCGAGAACGAATTCGGCATGGGCCGCGAGCTGTTTTCGCCCTTCCGCCGCGCCGTCGGTCCTTCGGATCGCGGGGCCAGCGTCCTCTTCCATTGAGGCAATAGCCCGCTCTAGAAACAACGAAGCCCGCGAGGAAACTCGCGGGCTTTGCTTTTGATGCTTGGCGAAGTCAGCCGCGGATGTCGAGCACGCGATCGCGGTGTGCCGGGTGTGTGCTGTAGACGAAGATCTTGTTGAGTTCCTTATCATTTAGCATGCGCAGAAAGCGAACTTCGATCGTGTTGTTGGCATTCACCCGCGTTAGCATGCAGCCGATCTTGGTGATGCGTGCATCCGGGATATCGAGATAGAACTGCTTCGGAAGGGCGTACTGGGTGAGGAGCGCGAGGACGGCCGTGCTCTTCGAAATGCGAATGATATCGCAACGCCGGGACGCCATGTGCATGACGCCCTTCTCAGTATATTCGATGCGTGCGGCATTCATCGTATCCTCCATTTTGAACCGCACTTCGCGGTCGTACATGAAGGATTCCTCCTTATTTAGAAAGTGCTGCCCGGAAGGCATTGGATTCGATGCTGCCACCGCCGTATTCCCTTCGATATTCAATGAGGAAATACTAGCTGGCGATGTTTAACAGAAGGTGAGAGTAGTTTCGATCCGGCACGCTATACACACTGAACGCCGCAGCGAACCTGCAAGAATAAACCCGTTTTCGATCAAATACATAACAAAGCCCGGGCAACACATCGCGGTCCCCGGGCCTGATTTTTCTCGTTCGCAACGAGGCAACTTTATTTACGATACGTGCGCCCTTCCGCATCGAAAAGATGCAGCTTGGAGCGGTCGGCCGAGAAGTGCATCTTCTGGCCCTTCTTGATATCGTAAATGCCAGGCAGCTTGACGATGATCGGCTCGCCCGGAACGAGACCCTCGATGTAGAGCAGTGTCACTTCGCCGAGCGCTTCGACGATCGAGACTTCGCCCTCGAAGAGGTAGTCGTCGCCGGCACCGGCGATGCGTAGATCCTCGGGGCGAACGCCGAAGCTCGCGGTCTTGCCCTTCTCAGAGCCCGCCGTCGGAATGTCTAGCGTTACGGACTTGCCGCCGGTCAGCGTCACCGTCGTTGAGTTGCCAGCCTCGGTAATCGTCGACGGAATGACGTTCATGGCCGGAGAGCCGATGAACTTGGCGACGAAGAGATTGGCCGGACGCTCGTAGAGCTCCAGCGGTGCGCCCACCTGCTCAATGTTGCCGGCGGAAAGAACGACGATGCGGTCGGCAAGTGTCATCGCCTCGACCTGGTCGTGCGTGACGTAGATCATTGTCGTGCCGGCCATCTGCTCGCTCAGGCGGGCGATCTCGATGCGGGTCGCGACACGGAGAGCTGCGTCGAGGTTCGACAGCGGCTCGTCGAAGAGGAAGACCTTCGGATTGCGGCAAATGGCGCGGCCGATGGCAACACGCTGGCGCTGACCACCGGAGAGCGCTTTCGGCAGGCGATCGAGATATTTGCCGAGTTGAAGACTGTCGGCCGCCGCACGAACACGGCGATCGATCTCCTGCTTGTTTTCGCCGGCGATCTTCATGCCGAACGCCATGTTGTCGTAGACCGTCATGTGCGGATAGAGCGCATAGGACTGGAACACCATGGCGATGCCGCGCTTCGACGGCGGCACATCGTTGACCAGCTGGCCATCGATATACATGTCGCCACCGGTAATGTTCTCCAGGCCGGCAATCATGCGCAGCAGGGTGGATTTTCCGCAGCCCGAAGGACCGACGAACACAACGAACTCGCCCTCCTTGATCTCCAGATCGATGCCGTGGAGAACGTCCACGGAACCGTAGGATTTGCGAATATCCTTGAGCGTCAGTCCAGTCATTAAATCCTCCTCCTCAAGTCGTCAGGCGAGACGAGCGAAGTACGCTCCCCATGCCGGAATATCGATCTTCTCACCGTAGTTATTGCTGACGAAGCCGTGGCCCGTCAACGCCTGCCAGTCACCGGCAGGCAAAACGACGGCACTTTCGGTAGCGCTCATGTTGAAGACGCAAAGCAGCTTTTCGTTGCCGTACTCGCGCACGAAAATCAGCACGTCCTCCTGCGGTTCCATGAACTCGATCTCGCCCTTGGCAAAGGCCGGATGCAGCTTGCGGAAGGCGAGGAAGCGGCGATAGTGCTCGAGGACCGAGTTCTCGTCGGCCAGCTGGACGCTGACGGCGCGCAGGATGTGTTCGACAGGAACCGGCAGCCACGGTTTGACGGTCGAGAAGCCGCCCTGGGCGACCTGGCTATCCCAAACCATCGGCGTGCGGCAACCATCACGGCCCTTGAATTCCGGCCAGAACTGGATGCCGTAGGGATCCTGCAGGTCCTGATAGGCGAGATCGGCCTCGGTCAGGCCGAGTTCCTCGCCCTGGTAGAGGCAGACGGAACCGCGCATCGTCATCAGGAGCGACGCATACTGCTTGGCGAATGCATCGTGATCGGCGACCAGCGAGCCCCAGCGGCTGACATGGCGCATGACATCGTGGTTGGAAAACGCCCAGCAGGCCCAGCCATCGGGTGCCGCGGCCGCGAAGTCTTCCATCACCTCCTCGACGCGTTCGGGCGACAAGGGGTCGGGCGCCAGGAACTCGAAGGCATAGCACATATGCATCTTGTCATTGCCTGACGTGTATTCGCCGACGATCTCAAGACCGCGTTGACTGTCGCCCACCTCGCCGACGGCAGCAATCGCCGGAAACTCCTCGAGCACGGCGCGGAACCGCTTCAGGAACTCCAGGTTCTCCGGCCGGTTCTTGTCGTAAAGGTGCTCCTGGAAGTTATAGGGATTGACCGCCGGAGCGGTTGAAGCGTTGCGGCGCTCGGGGGCGAGCGCCGGATTGTCGCGCAGTTCCCTGTCGTGGAAGTAGAAGTTGATCGTATCGAGGCGGAAGCCATCGACGCCGCGCTTCAGCCAGAAGCGGACGACATCAAGCAACCGGTCCTGAACCTCGGGATTGTGCAGGTTCATGTCCGGCTGCGAGGTCAGAAAGTTGTGCATGTAGTACTGCATGCGCGTCGGATCCCACGCCCATGCGGAACCGCCGAAAATCGACAGCCAGTTGTTCGGCGGCGTGCCATCAGGCTTGGCATCAGCCCAGACATACCAGTCGGCCTTCGCGTTGGTCTTGCTGGATCGGCTCTCGACGAACCAGGGATGCTGGTCCGAGCTGTGCGAGATGACGAGGTCGATCATCACGCGAATGCCGAGGCGATGGGCCTCTGAAATCAGCGTGTCGAAATCCACCAGCGTGCCGAAAATGGCATCGACGTTCTCGTAGTCGGAGACATCGTAGCCGAAATCGCGCATTGGCGAAGTGAAGAAAGGCGAGATCCAGATCGCGTCGGCGCCGAGGGCGGCGACATGCGGCAGCCGGGCGGTGATCCCCTTCAAATCGCCGATGCCGTCGCCATTGGAGTCCTGGTAGGAGCGCGGATAGATCTGATAGATCACCGCGCCGCGCCACCAGTCCTTGTCGGCCGTCAAAATGGATTGGGATGCCATGCTCATGTTTCCTGTTCGATCGTCTTGGGTTGCTAACCGCCCTTGACCGAGCCCGCGAGCAGACCACGCACCAGATAGCGCTGCAAGCCGAAGAACACGAGCAGCGGTACGACAATGGTGACGAAGGCCGAGGCCGTCAGGATTTCCCAGTTGCCACCCCGTGACCCGAGCAGCGCGTTCAGCGCGCCTGTCAGCACGAGGTGGTCCCTGTCGGTGCCGAGGAAGACCATGGCGACAAGCAGGTCGTTCCACACCCACAGGAACTGGAAGATCGCAAAGGATGCGAGCGCGGGGAAGGACAAGGGCAGTACGATACGGGTAAAGATTTCAAAATCGCTGGCGCCGTCGACGCGGGCGGACTCAATAATTTCCCTCGGGAGACCGGCGATGTAGGCGCGCAGCAGATAGATTGCGAGCGGCATGCCGAAGGCAGTGTGCGCGAACCAGATGCCGGGATAGGTCTTCGACGGAGCGTCGAGCAGTGCGCCGATGCCGTTGTAAAGTCGCAGAAGCGGAATGAGCGACATCTGCAGCGGCACGACGATAAGGCCGACAACAAGCGCGATCAGCAACGCGCGCCCCGGAAACTCCATCCAGCTCAGCGCGTAGGCCGCGAAGGCGGCAATCAGGATCGGGATGATCGTGGCCGGGATGGTGACAGTCAGCGAGTTGATGAAGGACTGCCCGATACCCTCGCTGGTCAGAACGTTCTTGTAGTTCTGCAGCGTGAATTCCGGCGGCGTGGCAACGGAAATGTAGACACGGCGGCCGCCGTCATCCGGTCCGAAGGCGGCATACTTCATATAGCGATAGTTGCCGTCGGCTGCGACGGTGAGCGACACGCCGTCGCCGAGATCAGCCGTCTCGCCCGCCTTGTAGGCGGACGGCTGCTGGACGCGCGTGCCGAAAGCGCGGATGGAGCGCCCCTGCTGTCCTTCCAGCACATTGCCCGAAATGACGTAAATGGCGCCTTCCTGCTTCTGCTGGTCGGGCTGTCCAAGGCGCACGGCAACGGTGCGTGACGAGCCCGCAAAGGCCGTCCACCAGCCGGAGACGACGAGCTGGTCCTTGTCGCGCAACGCGCTGACAAAGATACCGAGCGTCGGGATCAGCCACAGAACGACGATCACGAGGACCGCAAAGTGGACAAAGAGACGGGCGGGGCCGATCTTGAAGAAATCTCGGGTAAGCGTCATCTCAGTGGCCTCCCAGCTCGCGATTGGCGCGACGGACGTTCCAGACCATGATCGGCGTCACGGCCAGCATGATGATCAGCGCGATAACAGCACTTCGGCCGGAGTCACCACCGCCTCGGAACAGCCAGTTGAACATCAGGTTGGCGAGTACCATCGTATTCCATTGACCGTTGGTCATGGTCAGCACGATGTCGAAGACCTTGAGCACGAGAATGGTAATCGTGGTCCAGACAACGGCGATCGTACCCCAGACCTGCGGCACCATGATGCGCCAGAAGATCTGCCAGCCGTTTGCGCCGTCGATGACGGCGGCTTCAATGGTTTCCTCAGGGATGCCGCGGAGCGCCGCGGACAGGATTACCATCGCAAAACCGGTCTGAATCCAGATGAGGATGATCATCAGGAAAAAGTTGTTCCAGAAGGGAACCGAGATCCATACCTGAGGCGTCCCGCCGAACAGCTGGACGATCGCGTTGAGGAGGCCGATCTGCACATCGTTGCCGCCGCGGTATTCGTAGATGAACTTCCAGATAACCGATGCGCCGACGAAAGAGATCGCCATCGGCATGAAGACGATGCTCTTGGCGATATTGCCCCACCAGATGCGGTCGGTCATCACGGCGATGACGAGGCCGAAGAAGGTGCAGGCCGCCGGCACGACCGCCAGCCACAGGATGTTGTTGAAGATCGACTGGCGGAATTCGCGGTCGGTGAAAGCCCACTGATAGTTCGCAAAGCCGACAAACTGCTCACCGGAGCGATCATAGAAGGACAGGATCAGCGTCGCGACCACGGGATAAACGAGGTAGACGACAAGGAGGAGAAGGGCCGGCCCGATGAACAGCCACGGGCGGATCATCGCCCGGCGATTCAGGTTGCGCGCTGCGGAATGGATGTCACCATCCTTCACCGGCAGGGACCAATCCAGGATCTTGTTGGAAAAATAGAAGTAGGCCGAGCAGGCGAAGACCGCCACGACCACGACCCCCAAAGCGGAAACTATCTGCGACAGCATTCGTCCCTCCCCCTGCTACCCTGTCTGTCCTGACGGGTATGCGCGCCGATGTCGTCACGCCGCCATCGCTCGACGCGACAGGCGACAGTGGCCGGACACTCCCAGTATCCGGCCATGTATTTCAACCATGCCGCCGCAACCGACGGCATGGAACTCAGGCGATGTTACTTGATCGCGTCCCAGGCACCCTGAATTTCCTTGGCGGTGTCTTCAGCAGACTTGCCACCAACGAAATCGACCATGCCTGTCCAGAATGCGCCCGCGCCGATCTTGCCCGGCATCAGGTCGGAACCATCGAAGCGAAAGGTCGTCGCAGTCGTCAGGATCTCGCCTTCCCGCTTCATCTGATCGTTTGCATAGGCTGCCGTGTTGACGCCCTTGTACGGCGTCAGGAAGCTGGACTGCGCCATCCAGACTTCGTGTGCGATCGGCGTCTTCAGGAATTCAACGAACGCCCGGGCGGCCTTGGAGTCCTTCGTGACGGTTACGAGCGTACCAGCGCCCAGAACCGGCTTGCCGAGGTCGGCATGTGCCGCATAGGTCGGCATATAGAAGAAGTCGGCATCCTGACCGAGCTTCGTGCCTTCTGGGAAGAAGGACGGAATGAACGAAGCCTGGTGATGCAGATAGCACTTGGGCGGCACGCCGAAGAGCCCCTTCGGGCTGTCGCGGAAATCGGTCGCGGCTACGGCTGCAACGCCACCGCTGACATACTTCTCGTTCTTGGCGAAGGAGCCGAATTCCTCGATCGCGGCAACGACGGCCGGATCGGTGAACTTCACTTCGTTGGTCGTCCACTTGTCGTAAACATCAGGCTTCTGCTGGCGCAGCATGATGTCTTCGATCCAGTCCGTTGCCGGCCAGCCGGTCGCACCACCGGAGCCGAGGCCGATGCACCACGGCACGCCGCCGTCCTTGACGATCTGGTCCGTCAGGGCATGGAGCTCTTCCATGGTCGTCGGGACCTTGTAGCCTGCTTCCTTGAAATTCTCCGGCACATACCAGACAAGCGACTTCACGTCGGCCTTGTATGGGAAGGCGTAGAAGGCTTCCTTGCCGTCCTTGCCCTTGTAGGTGCCATAGCCAACCCAGCTGTCGCCGGCGCCATAGTTTTCCTTGACCCAAGCAGAGGTCTCATCGCCGAGCGGCGTCAGGAAGCCCTTGCCGGCGAGGTCGGCGAGAAGGCCCGGCTGCGGCAGGATCGCGATGTTCGGCGGCGAGCCGGCCTGCGTGTCGATGACGATCTGCTGTTCATAGTTTTCCGAAGACGAGTACTTGGCGTCCACGCCGGTCGCTTCGGTGAAATAGGCCAGAATGCTGCGGAAGAAGGCTTCGTCTTCACCGCGCCATGGCCCGAAGATGGTCATCTGCTCGCCCTTCAGGTCGGCATGAGCAGCCTTGAAGTCGTCGTAGCTCTTCCAGTTGAACTTCGAATCCTGCCCGGGGGCAAACTTCAGATCGGCAGCCGACGCGGCACCCGCAGCAAGAAGCGCCGCCGCGGCAACACCCATCAAAAACGTCTTTCTCATGTGATCAACCTCCCATCACAATCCCAACCGCACTTTTGAAACTATTTGGATGCCGTTCCAAAGCGCTTTGACAAATGCACTCATTTCACTTTCGATGGAAAAGAGTCAAGCTATTTCGCGAAAAGGGCAGCAGACGCGGCCCTGTTATCCCCGAAGTACCGACGCCACACCCTTGGGAATATGGCGCGATTTTGCTTGAGTCAAGCGGTGCAGCTGCTACATAATTGAAAGCGCTTTGGATGCCATTGGGAGCTGGCGGCCAGTGCGAGCGGAGGAAGCATAACACGTGAATCTCAAACAGCTATCGGAATTGCTTGGACTGTCGCAGACGACGGTAAGCCGCGCATTGAACGGCTACCCCGAAGTCAATGAGGCGACGCGCGAGCGCGTGCTGCAGGCCGTCAAGGAAACCGGATACCGTCCGAACAAGGCGGCCCAGCGGCTTGCGACCGGCAAGGCCGGTTCCATCGGCCTCGTAATGCCAACCGCTCCCGACCACTATTCGGACGTCCATTTCGGCGAATTCCTGACGGGCCTCGGCGAGGAGGCCGTGCGCCACGACTTTCATTTCGTGATCATGCCGGCCGATCCAAACGACGAAGTGGGCGCGCTGAGGCGGCTTGCGATCAGCGGCAATGTCGACGCGCTGTTCGTCGCCTATATGCGCGGCCATGATCCGCGACTACCGATGCTGAAGTCGCTTTCGATGCCCTTCCTCGTGCATGGCCGCTCCTTCGGCTCCGAGCCGGACTATCCCTACCTCGACATCGACAATGAAGGCGCTTTCTACGATGCCGCGCGCCTGCTGCTTCAGCTCGGCCATACGCGCTTTGCCCTGCTCAACGGGCCGGAGCATCTCGACTTTGCGATCCGTCGCAAGAACGGAATGATTGCCGCACTTTCCGAGCGGGGATTGTCGCTTCCGGACGATCACATGAGCCACACATCAATGACGGACGAGCTTGGCCAGACCGCAATGGAGCGCTTTCTGCAGAAGCCGGAGCGGCCGACGGCCATCCTCTGCTCCAGTACGGTGTTGGCGCTTGGCGCGATCCGCGCCGTAAACCAGGCCGGCCTGAAGCTCGGGGAGGAAATCTCGCTGATCGCGCATGACGACGTCCTGCCACATCTGAAGCCCGAGAACTTCTCGGTGCCGCTGACGACGACACGATCCTCGCTTCGGGCGGCAGGCGTGCGCATCGCTCAACGGCTCATCGGAACGATCAAGCAGGAAGGGCCCTTCCCGGAGCAGGAGCTCTGGAAGACCGAGCTGATCGTCAGGGCCTCAACGGGCCCTGCTCCACGGCAGGATCAGAATGTCGGCGGTGTCTGACCGGCGGTGCGATGGGCGGCAATGACGGTGTTGGCCATCAGCATCGCAATGGTCATCGGGCCCACACCACCCGGAACCGGCGTAATGACATCGGCGACCCTTGCCGCCTCTTCAAAGGCGACATCCCCGACCAGACGAGTCTTGCCTTCACCTTTCTCGGGAGCCGGAATGCGATTGATGCCGACGTCGATGACCGTGGCGCCGGGCTTCACCCAATCACTCTTGACCATTTCCGGCCGGCCAACGGCGGCAACCAGAATATCCGCATTGCGGCAGACAACGGGCAGATCCTTGGTGCGCGAGTGAGCGATGGTGACCGTCGCGTTGGCGTTCAGCAGCAACTGCGCCATCGGCTTGCCGAACAGGTTCGAGCGGCCGATGACGACGGCATTCAGGCCGGAGAGATCTTCGCCGTGCGTGCGGCGCACGAAGACCATCGCGCCGGCTGGCGTGCAGGATACCAGGCCCGTTACAAGATCGCCGGTTGCAAGCTTGCCGGCATTGACGACGTGCAGACCGTCGACATCCTTTTCCGGCAGGATCGATTGGATGATCGGTTCGGATTTCAGATGCTTCGGCAGCGGCAGTTGCACAAGGATGCCGTGGATCGAGGGGTCGTTGTTCAGCGACGCGACGAGTGCCGCCAACTCATCCTGCGTGGTCTCGACAGGCAAAGTGTGCTGGACGGATTTGAAGCCGCATTCCTTCGCCATCTTGCTCTTGGAGTTGACGTAGGCGTGGCTGGCCGGATCATTGCCAACGATCACGACCGCAAGACCCGTCTTGACACCGCTCTGCTTGTCCAGCGCCGATGTCGCCGCCTTCACCGTTTCGACTACGGAAGCTGCGACCTGTTTGCCATCAATCACTGTCGTCAAGACTATCTCCTGCCCTTGCTTTCGCCCATTGTAGCCGGTGGCGCCCAGCGCGATTTGCCTGTCCACGCCCTATCCTGCCTAAAATGGCAAATGCAAGAACAATCGTGTCGCAGCTGGTCAGGATGCCGCCTGCCGGGTACGCAACCTGTCGCGCATAGCGGCGAGCTCCGCGCGTATAATGTCCACTTCCTGCGGCATCGCGGCAGGCTCAGCTGCCGATGGCGCGACGACAACCGGCTTCGGGGCGGGAGTGGGCAGCGACGGTTCCTTCCTTGCGGACGCCGTGAACCTGGCGCGCGCTTTGAAAGACACTGTCGCAAGACCAAATGCGAGGCCAGCAAAGGCGCCGAGCAACGTGGGGAGCCAGCCCTCCTCCGCCGGCACTGCGGCGACCTGCACCGCCTTCTGCAGTCGCAGGCTGCCGGCACCAGGCGTCACCGCTCCGGTCGTGATCGCATCCTCAAGGCGCTGGCGTGCCGCACTCGCCTTGTCGCGAAGCTCGGCGAGTTTCGCCAGGTCGACACCTGTATCCTTGCTTTGCGCAATCAGTGCATTGCGACTGTCGCTTAGCTGCCGCTTCTCGACTGTCGCCTGCTTCATCTCGTCGGTCGTTTCGCGGAGCAGCCGGGCGATGTCGTCACCGATCGCTGCTTTCAAGCCGTCGACCTCTGCCTGCTGAGCTTGCAAGCGGGGATGGCGGGGACCGAGATTGGCCGACAGCTGTGAAAGAGACAGTTGTGCCGCCACATACTTGTCGCGGCGATCGACGAGCGTCGGCGACATGAGGTCCGCATCCAGCGTACCGGCAATCACATCGCCGACCCTTGCCGCCTTCAGACGACGGGCCCTTTCCTGGGCAGCAGCAACACGCTCGTCCCCTGCCTTCAGTTCCGCGTCCATGCTCCCGATCTGCCGCTGCAGATCGATGGCAACCTTCACGTTGCCTTCGCCACTATTCTGCGTGAAGGCCGTAAGATCGAGTTGCGCCGCGTCGGCCGCCTTCTTCAGCGACCCGTCTTCGACCGCGGCCTTTGTGGTTCCTGAGCCTGTCACGACAGACGCCAGGTAGTTCGCAATGCGCGCGGATTTCTCGGCGCTGCCGGTCGTCACCTTGAAATCGATGGTGCCGGCGTGAGGGTCGCTCGTGGTGCGGATCGCGGAAACGAGCGATGCTTCTGCGTGCGAAAGCGGATCGGCGGCAGCGCCATCGGTCGAAAGCAGGTCGACAGCCACCGCAAACGCATCCGAGGAGAGGCCGAAAAATTCCGGATCGCGATCGAGTTTCAACGCAGCGACCGTTGCCGCGATCGCGTGGGAAGACCGAAGCGTCTTCTCGGCCGCTTTAGCGACGGCCGCACGGCCTTCGCCGTCACCTTGGACAGCGAACACAGCGTCAGCGCTATAGCGCGCCGTTTCGGCCGGGATCAGGGCACCGCTCGCCGCGCCCAATGCGGAGATGAGAGCAACTATCGCAAGTGGCTTCAGACGCTGCGATTTCGGTGCACTGTGTTCGGTAGGCAGCGTGGCCACGTTCGGGGTCGCTGTCGCTTCTGTGGCGCATGTAACTTCCGAAGGCACAACAGAGGACGGATCGATCGCGGCAGCCGCTGCATCGTTCGCAGCCTCGAGCCGCTTGCCCAGGATCGTTTCGATGCGGCTGACAAGCGGCGGCGGCGCCGCGGCATCACGGCTGGCCCGCTGCCGCTCGAGCGCACGCTCGATCACCCCGAGCAATTCTGCCTCCGCAGCCGGCATCGCGGCCGCGGTCTTGGATGGCATCGCCACACGCTCGCCCTCGACCGCCACAGGTCGGCGGAAGGCTTGGCTTCTCGGGTTGTTGTCGTACATCGCCAGATCTCATGCGTATGAACGGTCGAAGCCATCCGCGAAAGCGGACGGGTTAACCAACACTAAAAGTTCATGGCAAAGAAAAGGTTAACTGGCGGGCCTTGCGTCGGTCAGTTCCGTATCCGCATGCGGCGTTCCGTCGTACCGGAGGGCGTAGTACAGGAAGGCAGCAAAGCCCAGGCCGGAACGAAGGCCAGGGCGCGCCGGCCATTGCGTCCAGCGATAGGCGCGTTCAAGTCCCACCGTCCGTACAATCTTCGGCACGGGGCGGATCATACCGGCCACGACATCGAACAGGTCGCCGACAGCAAGCACTAGGCGAGCGTGATCCGCCCGGATGTTCTCTTGGATCCATTTTTCCTGAAATGGAGTGCGCGCTCCGACGACGAGTATGTCGAGCATTTGCCCGTCGATCTGATCTACGATCCGCGACCTGCCTTCTGTGTGGGAGAGGGTGTCGGAAATGACGGTGAACTCGTGCCATGGCGCGTGCCGACGGAATTTCGCTGCAGTCAGGCGAGCCTCTTGAGGGTTCGTGCCGATAAGGCCGATGCGGCGCGGTGTCTCCATGAACGTCAGCAGCGCCGGCACGAAATCGGCGGCCCTCAAGCTGGCAGGGAACGGCGAGCCATGCGCCACCTTCGACGCGATGTTGAAACCTGGACCATTGGGAAGCAGCAGGTTTTGTGCAAGAACGGCGCGATAGTCGCTGTCGCGCAGCGCCATGAGCATGTTGCGCGCGGTGACGAAGGAAACGGATGTCTGCCCGACCGGTATCGACAGGAGTTCATTGAAAAGCACCAGGGCGTCATCCCAGCCTAGGTCGCAGACCGGCAGATCGAAAATCGCGCGGCGCGACGACAAGACCGCGAAATTCGCGATCAGGTTCATGCCGGTTTCCTGACGATAGTGTTTCATGCGCATGCATCCCCGAACAGATCACATAGCCGCACCAGACGATTCAACATCGACCGGTGGCGTTGGCCTGGGAGCGCATGAGAGAATTCCGAGAAACAGAATGTCAGTGCACAGTCAGCCCATCGGGCCGGTCTTGTAACAGCGCGATTTCAACTATCTCTTAGGAAAACCGTTTGAATTTCGCCCCTTGGTGGAAGGAATTATTAACCGTCTACAGTCGGCACAAAAACGCAGAAACGGCGCCCCAAGGGCGCCGCCAGATTGCTGACAAACCCCTGGCACCGTCTGGGGGTTTGTGATTCATTGGGACATGTTGAAGAAACCTGCCCCCACCCAGACGGCTCTTGAGATGGTGACGCTCGACAGTCTGGTGCCGAAGGATCA
>NZ_JACUZX010000021.1:0-94912 GCF_014851575.1 Rhizobium sp. RHZ02 | reverse complement strand
ACGCAACAACACGGGAACGCAACTCGATCGGATGTGATTTGCCCATGACCGGTCTCCTTCCAGCTAAGAAGGAATCACAAATCGGCCGATTCGAGAACCTGAATCAAAAAACGGGCGACGCGCTTTAAATTGCTCGCGGAAATCTATTCGATCTCGCACACAAGAGGCTGTCGGTTTGCTTCCGCGCCGACCGTGATCTCGAGTTGGTGTGCGATGTCGAAGAGATCGCCGCCCGAGTTCGATGGAGCCGCAGCGCCGTGAATCCGGGATGACATTCAACCGCGCGATGGAGGCGGGCGCTTCATCGTTAGAAGCGCAGTCACATCGTCCAGATCATCTGTCGATGAGATGGCAAGGGTCAGCCATTTCCCGTCGACATATGTTTTGGCCTCATCGTAGCGCTTGACCAGGTGCGGGCGCCAAACATAACGCCGCTCCTCAAACTTCTCTCGTTCCGCTCCGCCCATGACCACGACGGCCGAAAACCGCCGGTATTCCGGCACCAGCGTGGTGAACGCCTTGGTTTTCTTGTAGCGCAAGGACCAACCGCGGTTCCTGCCACCGTAGAGCCAGTCCGGCTCGAAAACCGCAGGATAGAACTCGTCGATCCAACTGCGCAGTTCGGCCCAATGTCCGAATGCCTGCGGTCCGATCCATTCTCGAATTGCGCTGTCGTCTGGCGGCGCTGAATGGTCGGTGATCCTGTCGCCGATCTGTGGAAGCATGGTGGTTGGTAAAATCATCTGAAGGCTCGTTATTGTAGTCCGGCAGGCCGGAGGGGTTAAGATGAAGCTGTGCAGGGGCTTGCGGCGCCGTATCGCGTTAGGGTCAACCGGTGCTCGACAGGGCGGCAGGACCGCTGCGCATGCCTCGAGGCTCCCTCACCACACTGAGGTCGAGAGCGGCGAGGACTTTCTTTCTAGCCAAGGGCGCATCGTTCCAGTCCAGGAACGCAGTGGCCTGCAAGGGGAGAAACTGCTGGGTCTTCAGCCCAATGGAGCTGAGTGCCAGCGACAGATAGGGGGTGAGAAAGTCCGGCTGGTTAGCTCGCTCACCGCTAAAGATGGCTCCGGAGGCGACACCGATAAAGACCGGACGGTCCCGGAGCATTCCCACCTTCCCAGCGGGTGTCGACTTCATTGTGCGACCGACGCGCAGAATTTGATCGATCCAAGCCTTGAGGGCCGAAGGGATCGCGAAGTTGTGCATCGGCGTTCCGATGACAATCACATCAGCTGCTTCGACTTCCTGGATAAGCGCTTCCGAAACATCGAGTGAACCTTTCGGAGGGGCCGCCAACGTGGTCGGCGTCGATAGCGCCACTGCATAATCAGCCACCGCGTGAGGCAAGGGTTCGGTCCCCAGGTCACGCCGGCTGACGCTTGCGCCGGGTGCAACTTCGAGAAGCCTTTCGACGACTGCCGCCGAAAGCTGACGGCTATGCGATTGTTGGCGCGGACTGCTATCAATATGGAGGATGTTCATGTGATTGCTCCCAGTGACTTCGACAAGTTGCGACGGGATAGGATCAGATCGACCCGGCCGGCGTCACGGCGGGAAAATCCTTCTCGGGATCGAAGACGTTGTTGAAGAAATTCGTCAGCGTGTACATGGCGACCAGTGCCACAATCTCGATGGCGTTCGCGTCCGTGTACCCGGCGTCACGGACGGCTTTCAGATGGGCATCAGAAACGTGTCCGCGGGTCTCAATGACGTTGCGCGCAAACTGGAGGGCGGCGTCGCGCTTTGGATCGTTGGCGTGGCCCTTGCGTGCGAGAATGATGTCGCTGGCCGGCAACTTGGCCATGTGTTCAGCGGTGAAACTGTGAACCGTCAGGCAGTAGTTGCAACCGTTCACCTCGGAAACGGCGAGGCCGATGCTGTCGCGTGTTTTCACGTCGAGCGCCTTGCTCAGGGAGCCGAGCAGAGTGGCCCAGGCGTTGAACGCGATTGGGCTCTGCGCGAAGGCCGCCATCATGTTGGGCGTGAACCCGAGGCTCTTGGTGAACATATCGAGGGTCGGTTTCGACTCGGCCGGAACCTGTTCCGGCCTCAGGGTAGTGGTTCTAGGCATCTAAATCTCCATAAGCTTTTGATTGGATTGCAAATCATGCGAAGGACAGGACATCGGCCACTGGCATGCGCGGCTTCTGCGGCCAGTTGCCGGCCCGCTCCGGCCCTACGGTCAAAAGCATGACCGGGATTTCGTCTTCGGCCAGGCCGAACTCGCTGTGCACGGCCTCTGCGTCGAAGCCGATCATCGGCGTCGTACCGAGGCCGAGGGAGCGAGCTGCATAGATGATCGCCGAGGTGCCAAAAGTAGCGGAGCGTACCGCTTCGTCGCGCTGCCGCTGGGGTTGATCGTCATAGAGGCCGCGAGCGGGTGCTTCCCACTCCGCCACCAGATGCGCCGGCATGATGCCGGCCTCCACCACCGGGGCGAGGCGCTCGGGGACGGTGCTGGCATCGGCCAACCGACCGATGACAATGAATGTGACGGCGGCTTCGGTGATCGCTGGCTGATTCCAGGCGATCGACGTAGCCGGGCCTTTGCCCCTTGCGTACGGACAGCGATAAACCGCCAGTTCTGCAAATGGAACGATGTCGGCGCGGAAGTGCCGATCCGCACCAGATCTCGGATCTGATCGTCGCTCAGCGCTGCGGTAGTGTCGTAGTATTTGGCAGCGCTACGGCTCAGAATGGTTTCGATGACGGCATTCGTCGGCGTCGGTTGGTTGGCTGCGTTGCTGATGTAGTTCATTGGGTTGCTCCCTCATCAAGTGATTACGGAGCCCAATTTACCGACCAGATTGAGAATAACGAGACTGAATTATCTCAATATGATGCTCGAAAGGATCAATCGCGCGGGTCTTTCCTAAGTCGGGCCCGTCTCGCCACCGTGCGCCTGTCTGCGCCATTCTCCGGGCGTCATCCCCATTCTCTCGGCAAAGACACGCCGGAATGCCGAAACGGATTGATAGCCGACCGTTTCGGCCACGGCCTCGGTGCTGATCGCAGGCTTTTTCAACTCGTTGGCTGCAAGGCTCATACGCAGATCAGTCAGTAGATCGAGGGCCGAACAACCCAGCCTGTCCTGAAAGTGTCGCATAAACGTAGCGCGTGACATGCCGCACAAGTCTGCGAGATCGGGGAGTTTCCAAGCTTGGGCCGGGTCGCCAAGCATGGCAGCGATGGCTGGAGCCAGCCGCGGATGGCCGGCTAGGGCCAACAGACCTTCGGGAGCTTTCTCGGACTCACTCGCGGCGCGAAGCACGAGTGTAAACAGGGCCGAAGAAAGCGCATTGAGAACCGCGCGCCCTCCTGCTCGGTCGCCGGCCGATTCCATTCGCATTAGCCCCACTAGACTTGCCAGTTGGTTGGAAGCCGAACCACTATCTCCATCGCCGTCCATGGCCCGCGTTACGAGATTTGTGGGCAGGTAGTTGCGGACCAATCTATCATGGGGCGCAGCAATGAAGAATCGGCCACACAACAGATCGAGCCGCTCTCCCTGGCTGTCATTTTCGCTCAGCATCCAACCGGCGGCCCCTTGGTGCTGTTGAGTGGGGATCGGTGTTTGCCCGCTACCGTCGTGCAGCACATGCGCCGCGCCGTGAGGTAGCAGCACAATGTCTCCGCTCACCAGCTCCCTCGCTGTTCTCGTCTCTGGATCCTCGAAAACGGCTCGACCCTTGACGATGACGTGATAGGGGATTTCGTTCGCCGCCGCCCGGCTCCAGGCCACGCGCCATGGCGCACCGTAGGCACAGCGGACCTCGAGCTGACCTGTCACCGTGATGATTTGCAGGAGATGGCTCAACCAGTCGACTTCAGACATTGGACCTCGGGGAGTTAAAAGGCTCAAGCACCTTATCTATCCTAACGACGGTTGTGCGCGCTACATGGCCTTGCGTGCGAGCCGACACCGGCGGGGTAAATTGAAAGCTATGCAGGCGCCCTGATTTGCACAGCCCGCATTAGAGTGGTGTCCAGAAACCAACGTGCCACGACGGGTAACGGGGAGGAACAAGCAAAAGCGACGGTTCAGAAAGGAAATGCCAATGTAACAACGGATGCAAACGCAGGAGAACCGACGACCGCTTGTTGCGCAAAACACATAAAGCGGGAGCGGGATCGATCGGGCGAGATTGCCGCGCGACCATGACGCCATCTCGAAGCTCGGCTTTGCTGATTGTCTAGTCCTGTCGAGTGCATCAAAGCTCCCGGTCGAACTTGGGTTCCCAGCTGCGGGTCATGCCCGGCTCGTCATCTCCCCGTGGAGCGTGACGATGGTTACATTGGCATCTTAGTCATCGAACGCGAGCGCGGCTTCGACCTCGAAATCCACCTCCAGTTGCTTCTTCGACTCAGTGGACATGACCCGCTTGCCTGAGCAGAGCATGAAAGGCCCGCATGGCGTCGTTGATGTCTCCTGGACATTGGAACCAGCGCGGTGAGCGCATCACAACCGAGGAGCCGACGGCACTGTAGTACCCGCAGGCGCGATGTGTGGGCGGGTCAAACGCGATGTCGAAGTAGCCGAGCGGGCCACCGGAAGCCATGTCGTAGACGTCAGCCGAATAGAGGCCCCAATCTTGATGGTTCGGCATCATGATTATGATCGCCATCAGAAGGGGGTGAACCTCGGCCAACGTCGCCCTCCTGGGTAGCGTCCGGTAGGTTCCCGCAATTTGCTCAGCGCGCGGCTGTCCGGCCGGCATGTGTGACATGGCCGTGATCCTCTTCTGATGTTTGGATGTTCTTATTATGTTCTCTTTTGTGCCGGAGTCAACATTGAGATAACGGCGTAACGGAAACTCCTTCGGGTCCGACCCAGAGGCGAATTTCAACGCACTCGAAATACGGCATACCTGCAAGGGTATCGTGGGTTCAAATCCCACCCTCTCCGCCATAAAACGTATTTGATTTCATTGTTTTAAGATTGGACTGGTAGCGAAGGTCGAAACCTATCGCGCGCCGGATACGAAAGAAGCGGTTCCAGCCTGCACTGCCAACGTTTTTCAAGCTTGAGTTCCACTTTTGCTTAATTTTGGCAGAGAAATCTGTTTGTATCTCATGGATGGAAGCCAAGATCGGTTGACTCTCAAGAATTATGTTTTTCGGCGCTCAAAAGGCATTTGGCTGTAACGCATAGCGCTCAACGCCCCTTGAGTAGTGGAATATCACTATGATCAATTCCCTCCGCACGGAATCGACGCTGGCTGTTTGATCATGCCAATTGCCTCGGCATCGGCGGCACTGGCTCGCTACGATCAAATGCTAAAGGGAATGCACAATAGTGAGATCTTGCTTGCGCCACTCCGCAATCAAGAAGCCGTTGTGTCCTCACGTATGGAGGGCACCGTCAGCACGCGGATGAAGTGCTGCGATACGAAGCCGACCAAGAGGGAAGCGGTGACGGCTCTGGAGGACACTATCGCAACGAAGCGATCGAAGTCTTCCTATACGGACGTGCGCTAACCGCTGCACAGAGAAGTATCGAGCAGGGAGCACCTCTGTCCAGCTTTCTAATAAAAAGCGCCCACACGTCAATCGCGCGTAGCAGGCGACGCCTAGCCCGTTTGAAGCGCTGCCGATATCTCCGCAAGTGTCGCCTTCTCGGCGTCGCTGACGGCGACGCCGCCTATGCCCATGAAGCCACCCTCCTTGGAAGCCTCCGCCACTCGCTGGCTGATCTGGTATAGCCAGGCCTTGACGGCCGCCGCATCGCCCGGAGCCTTGGCCTCGATGATCGCTCTGGCCTGCTTGAGCACCTCGATGCACCTGGTCTTCATTTCGTCGGGTTTGGCGCCTTTGAGCTTCGCCTGCAATCCGTCTCGCGCGGCATCGCGTCCTTCCGAAGTTTCGAAATCGCCGACGAGGGCTAAGATCAGTGGATTTGCGTCGCCGGTCTTGGCTTGCAAGAGCGCGCTACTACTTGCAAGGCTCTCCTTGAGTGTGCCCCAGAGACCGCTCGGCTCCGCCGCAGTCACCGCGATGCCGGCCATCATCGCGCTCTGCAGAAGGGTCTTCCACTCGTCTGTGGTGAACGTCGACTTGTCAGCCATGGCTGCCACTCCCTTGCTCATTGGTTTTCGTCGGCACAATTGTCGGCGATCTCGCAGCTGTCACGCCGACAGGGCGGCGAGCTTCGTCTTCAATGTGTCGATGGTGGGCTTCAGGATCTCGGAGACCCCAGGGATCGCCAAGACCTTGTCAAACAATCCGTTGAGCGTCGGTATCAGCGGGCTTACCAGTGCCGTAAGGGCGGCCCGCTGGCCAGCAGAAAGCTGTCCCAGCACGGCGCTGACCTTGTCGAGTTGGTTCCCTGCATCTTGCAGCTTTGGCAAGGCGGCGTTGGCTGAGGCTGCGTCGGTTATTCCGGTGACCGTCGTTTGAAGGCTGGCAAGGCTGTCCTTGACCTGCTTGCCGACGTCGATTCCGCCGACCATCAAGCTCTGCTCGCCCGTGGCGACCTGGGGAGTAACTGGCTGGCTCTGCCGGTCGAACAGATAGAAAAGCACGCCTGCAATAACCAAGGCGGCAACCAGCCAATAGAGCCAGTTGCGCGATGCGGGCGGTGCGGTTGCGGCCGCGCGTTGCCCGGCGCCGCTGATGGAGGAAACGGACGAGGCTGCGCTGCGTGCTGTTTGGCCGGCGGCCGCTGTAGTCGCTCGCGCCGTAGCGCCGAGCGACCCGAGCAGGCCAGCGCCGCCGAGTAGTTCACTCATCCCCGACGGCAATGCAGCGGCAATATTGTCCTTCTGGCTCGCGAGCAATCCGGCGATGCCGTTGGCGCTGAGATCGCCGCCGCTGTGCTGGGCGAGGCCTCCCATGACAAGCGGCGCCAGCGTTCCAAGCAACGACCCGCTTGCATTCTGATCCAGACCAGAAATCTTGCCTATGGCATTCGCAAGCGCTCCGCCATCTTTGGAGCCGAACACCGACGAAATGATTTGCGAGCCGCTCTGGGCAAGCGATTCCGGGCCGCCCGCTGCGAGCATTCCAGCGAGATTACCAAGCGATCCGCTCTGCTGTCTGGCCGCGTCGGCGATCTTCTGCGCCCCACCTGGTTGTGCGGCAATACTCCCAAGCCCTGCTAGAACTGCCGGCACGGCAGCACCCACAGCGCTCTGCACCTTGCCGCTATCGAGCCCCAGAGCTGCCGCGATACGCCCGATCACATCAGGCGTCAGCATCTGCATGACATACGAAACAAGATTGCTGGCCATTGGTGCCCCTCCCCAAGATATCGTTGATAACTGCCCTTCTCCGAGCCATCTACTCGACGGTGTGGTGACAGGTTGCAAACGATTCGCGCTTCTCGGAGTTCGCCCCGAGACTTGGTTGTCAGAATTTCCAATCTACTTTTATTAGCATTTAAAGATACATTGCACCAGTTTGTATGTCGCTGGGTGGCCAACGACGCAGTCCATCCTGATCGGCTCCCAGCGAGCCACCTCGGAAAGCCCATCGATTATCGTGACGGGCAGGGCCCATGGCGGGATAATCCTTGGCACCCCGCCGAAGGACACGCCTGATCGACAACAGCTGTTGGAGATCACATGGCGTCGATCAGAAAGCTCAGGGGACGCTGGGAAGAACGGGTGCGCCGGCCCGGCAACAGCCCCGCCGCAGTCGTTCGACGGTAGGCTCGAAGCCGAAAAGTGGCTGGCGATTCCGTCAGTCACTCCCGGCAAGACGTGGGACTACCTGAATTCAATCAAACAGGCTGCCCATTCGCAGGATCAGCTTTTTGTCGAAGAGGTGCCCCCTATCGAACATCCACTTCAGCGCTTGCGTGTTGCTCCATGCGCGTTTGTAGGGGCGGACGCTCGTAAGGGCGTCAAACACGTCGCACACCGTGCATATACGAATAGGCAAACTCAGTTGATCGGCTCTAAGGCCAAGCGGATAGCCGCTTCCGTCCAGGGCTTCATGGTGAAATCGACAGATTTCAAGAATCAGGTCAGAGACTTCCGGATATTGTTTAAGGAGCATGTAGCCGCGCTCGGGATGACTGCGTATGACTTTGCGCTCCGCATCTGTCAGTTGTCCGGTCTTGTTGAGGACAGCGTTTGGTATCATCAGCTTGCCAAGATCATGTAAGAGGCCGGCTAGGGTCAGTTCTTTAATCGTTTCCTCTTCCAGGCCCGACAGGTGGCCGAGCCCCGTCATTAGCCCGCCGACCGCGAGCGAGTGCACGTAAGTTCCCTCATCCTTGGTCTTCAGCCGCGTGACCTCGACCAATAGATGGGGCGAGGCCTTTAAGGAGGCGGCTATGTGCCTGGCTGCGGGGGCGAATCGATCGATATCGAATTTTCCTAATTTGATATCTTCAAAACCGTCGCGCAAAATCCCGGTAACTTGAGCTACAGTGTGCTGGATCCGCGTGCGCTCGTTCAGCTCCTGCACAGACTTGGGTTGGAGGTCTTCGTCCGCCTGTCGGAAAACCGGTAACCCACAATCGACCCTGCTCTTTACCCGGTTGACCAACACGTTTTCCGCCGACGAGGCGAGTATAGAATGCAGAGCGGAATCCGTTTCCAACAAGAAGCGTCGGCCGGAGAACTCCAAGTCCGAGCATTCTACCGATTCAATAAACATTCCTTTGCGAAGCATAGACTTCGGAATGCGCAAGATCACGCTCAGCGACCCCTCATTGCTGATACTTTTCCCCTTTTAAGGGTATATCTAATATCTAATAAAAAACCTTTACGTGTTTCGATAGAAAGCTGCGGTTGCGGCAGGCTGAGCCGACCGGAACGAGAGGATATTCAGGCACCCTTGTCTGCTTACTGACGAGGCAAGGACTCGTCGCAAGTGCGAAGACGATACGTATCTTGAGACGCCGGGATAATCCTTGGCTCCCCGTCAGAGGCGAGTTGGCTTACCGGACGATGATCGGCTTGAGCCAGCAGGATATCGCTTCGTTCCGTGACGAGCGCTTGCCGAAGCGTTGTCTTTGTCGATGAGGACGGTAAGTCGTGGCGACTGAGGCTCAGCTGGCATGCGTGTTTCTCCACAACTCTATGGTGTTGCGGGCCAAGGCGTCACGCGCCCATTGAGCCCAGAGATCTGTGGGAGGCAGCCAAAACCACCCGCCAAGCTCGTCACCGACAACCTCTGACTTTCCGGCCGCGGCGCACGCTGCAGTAAGGAGGCAGATCCAGGCGGCCCGTTTCTCGTGATCCCTCTCAGCCAATACAGTGCCTACCAGTTCGAGGTTCTGCCATCCGATCGTGTGAAACAGATTTTCGAGAACGCCACTATCGACAGCGTGATCATACAGCCAATCGAACTTCTTGCGCTTGCCCGCCGCCGGCATTGCGAAGCGCGCTTCGGGTAACAGAACCCCTAAGAATGCGTTGGGAAATGCTTCAACAATCGAGGCACCAATCCGAATTGTCGTTTCCACTGCAGTATTCCGGGCGGCGAGATGCACGACCTGCTCCGCCGTCTCCGCTGCGGCACGCCTCAAGTCGCGGCCATATCCATGATGGCTCAAGCCCGGCTTGCATCGCACTTGGAAGGAGCCGCGAATGAAGATTCGCTCACAGAGACGTTCGAGACTGTCGGCCGAACCGAGAGGAACAAGAGGACCGTCGATTGCGATCACAGCGAATGTCGTCGCTGAGGGAATGTGCTGACTACGGCGCTGCCAGTCGGTGTATGTCTTTGTAGCTTTGAATGCTCCACCTTTGCTCCAAGCGATACCCGTCGTTGGTCGCGATCTCGAGAAGCCGACGTCGATACCCAGCAGCGCAATACCGTCTAAATCTACCATAGCCTCCCCGTTTGGTGTCGTGCACCACGCTAATCACTACGACTAGCCGCCCCATTGTTCCGACATCGAAAACATGCTGAGTTCCTTAATGGCGAAAAACCAACTCTGGAAGAACAACCTCCCACGCTTCACGGCGAAGCGTGCCGCGAAATTCTTCAGCATTGTCGAACTTTCGCCAACGGATGATTGCGCTAACCTCGCCACGAACGAACGATCCGTCCAAGGGACGGTAGCCCTGAGCCATCCGCCCGACCGTCACTCCGTCACTGGTTCGAACCTCCCAACGTCCGTTGTTCTCTGTCAGTTGGACGGGATCGCCGGTTTGTATCTTCGCCAGAGCCCGATGGACCGGATGGATTGCCGCCTGCCTGCCCACCCAGGACAAATCCACCATGTGCGGCTCTACGGTCTGGTATCGCAAGCCAAAGTCGGTTTGCGAAGACTTAACCGGAGTTACCCGACGCTCCAGCAATTTTGCCGCGGCCTCGCGCAGAATCGGATGCCTATCTTGCATCGACAAGATCGCCAAGCTGCGCTTCGCCCGGGTCATAGCGACATAAAATAGCCGGCGGGAGGCGTCGCGATCCTCCTCTTTCGATATCCGATCCCATCCGCCATCAAGGATCACAACATCGTCGAACTCTAACCCCTTGGCACGATGGGCGGTCATCAACATCAATCCGCGCTGCTCGTGACGGATATCGCGAACCCATTCGGCCATCATCTCAATGACATCAGCAACGGGAACAGCTCTCCCGTCGAGCTCGGTATCGAGTGCCGCGACACCTTCTGAGATCAGAGCCCACCAATGGTTCGAAGTCTGGGTGGCTATAAAGGCTTGCATAGCTCCGGCGGCTATCATCTTCGTAGGCTCCGCTCTAAGGAAGGCAAGAAACACCTGGACTTCCCGCAAACGCCAGAAGGGAGGCATGCCCTCGCTCGCGAGTTGAACCGGTATACCACGCGCCTCACAATAGCTGCGCACCGATTCCAGGAGCCGCCATTCGCGTGCGATGATCGCCGCCTTTGCCCAGGACCAGTCCGGCCCCAGCTGGGACAGGCGGACTAGTTCATCAACGGCGGCGTTGGCCTGTGCTGCGGGGTCTGACGCCGTGCGCAAGAGCTGAACCCGTCCCTGTGCGACCGGATCCCGCGATGCCAGTGCACCGCCTTCTGGGTCTTTAGCGCGGCCGCGATTGATCGTGATGTCATGGCCGGTTTTCATCCGGTCAGTGGCTGGCGCAATCACGCTATTGGCCGCCTCGATAATTGCCGCTGTGGAGCGATAGTTCTCGATCAGATAGCTGGGCTTGGCAGAGTAGTCAGCCTCGAAGCGTCGGATGAACTCAATCGACGCGCCGGCGAAGGCATAGATGTTTTGGTCGTCGTCGCCCACTGCAAACAGGCTGAGGCGCTGGTCTGCGTCATCGAGCGATCGGCCTGCCACGGCGGCAATCAGGGCGTATTCCTCGGGACCGATATCCTGATACTCGTCGACTAGGATCCAGCGATAGCCTTGAATTAGGGTATCGCGGAGGGCTTCGGCTTCGACCTTCGGAAGGCCTTCGCCTTTCAGCAGGGTGACGGCCTCCATCACTATCTTGTCGAACTCATGCGGAGTATCGGCTTCGCCTGCAAAACTTGCTCCCACCAGTCGCATCGCGAGCGCGTGACAGGTCGAGACGGTCACGCTATTCGCGTCGTCACCGATCAGCTCCTTCAGACGTTTGCGGATTTCGACTGCAGCATGACGGTTATAGGTCAGAACAAGAATACCACGCGGATCTTCGCGTTTGACTCGCACGAGATAAGCGACGCGATGCACCAGCACTCGGGTCTTCCCGGAGCCTGGTCCTGCAAGGACTAGCACGTTCGTCTGTTCGCGATCATCGGCGACAATCTTCGACTGCACCGGGTTACCAAGACCGTCCACGATTTGCCGCCAGCTTTCCGGTGTCGTTTGGCGGCGCAATTCGCCCGCTCGATCCGGCAACCAGCGCTTCAAGAAGGCTTCCTTGTCCAGCTTGAAATAGTCGGCCGAGAGCAGCTCGGCGTCCTTCGTCGAGGTTAGGCCGCGCTCTGCATAGGCCGCCATGATATGTGTCTGGATGGTCTGCTCGCTGTAATGATCCTCGAGAGGCGAAAAGTCCTTTTGAGTGAATTGACCACCGCCGGGGCGAAGGTGGATAGTGATCGCTGGGCGGAAGATTGTCAGGCCCCGGCCAAGTGTGATCACGCCCTGTTCATGCATCCACATAAGCGCCCTGCCGAGCAACTTGGTCGCATCCCGGACCGAGCTTTTCAGGAAAACATCACCCATTATGGCGGCTTGCATCTTGCCCGTCGTGGTCTCGACCCTTAGATCTTTGCCGCGCGTGGCTTTCGCCACCAACCCTTCAAGATGCTGGAGCAGAAGCTCTGCACCCCTCCGCCGGACTTCCGCCGTCCGGCTTACCATTTCCCAGGACCGCTGCAGCCGCACCAAGCAGGTGTTCCTGTTCGCTTTGCGCAGATGGATGTTGCCGCGCCCGCCTTCCTCATCGCGCCCATCCTGCGCCAAACTCCGCAGATGCGCCTCAATTAGGTCCGGGCGCGCCCCGACATGGCCCTGATCGCGTAGAATTTGACAGGTTGCTGCGAGAAGTAAGGGTTGCGCTTCGCTACCCTCTGCATCGGGCGACGCTTCACGCATCGCTGCGATCAACGCGGTTTCCAGGGCCGTAGCGATTTGGAAGCGCTGTTTTGATGCGCCCTCGACCCCGACATGAATAAAGATTGTAATGGCCGTGTCGTCGGTCGCGATACCAAGCGTCTCGAGATCGGACAAAGCCTTCCGAAGTGCCCCGCCTGTCAGACCGCTAGCTCCGGAAAGCTCGTCCGTCGAGACCCCGGCATCTGGAGAGGCTGTCATTAGATGCCGTACGAGGTCCAGAAGTTGCTTGCGCCGGCTTCCGGCGAGCTCGGTCTTCGACAGGATCGCCTCGGCCTCTTCCATGGTGCGGATTCGCAGGGATGAAGGAAAGACCTGCACCCGGTTCTCTTCCCGTGTCAGCAGCGTGGATTCTTCGAGCCAGGCAACAGCAGTCTTCACGCGCGTGTCATCAGTTGCGCTGTCGCGTTCAAATTCCTGGGCTGTCTCTTCCCGCACTATTTCGCCTGGGGTGGCGACGACCTCGCCGCTAGATTTCCCGCGGGTATCGAGCCGACGGAGAGCTTTTAAGATTGCGCCTATCTCATGCCGTGCCAGACGCGAGCGCGCGTTAAGAGAGAATTGCCGCTCGACATCCTCGGTATTGAACAGAAGCACGCAGATCGCGGGATCGCGGTCACGGCCGGCCCTTCCTGCTTCCTGCAGATAGTTTTCGAGCGAACCTGGAATATCACCATGCACCACGAGCCTGATATCGGGCTTGTCGATCCCCATGCCGAAGGCGTTGGTCGCGGCAATGACACGCAGCTCACCGACACGGAAACGCTCCTGCACTTCCTGCTTGCGTTCGGGCGTCAAGCCGGCGTGAAAGAAGTCGGCGGCCAATCCCTGCTGCTGTAGGAAATCCGCGATACGCTCGGTCGCAGATCGCGTTGCACAATAAACAACCGCACCCGAAGCACCATCGCGCGGAAGGGCGCGTTCGATGGTATCGAGAATATCGGCTAGCTTCCGATTGCGGTGGGTCTCCTGCACTTCAAAGGTAAGGTTCTCACGCGTCGCGCCGCCATCGAGCAGGAGCAGATCTACTCCAAGGCGGGATTGGAAGTGATCCCGGATATCGCGCACCACTTCCGGCTTCGCAGTCGCGGTCAAGCACACCACTGGCGCCGGGTCCTGATCACCGGAATACTCGCGGATAAAGCGCGAGACGTAACGGTAGTCGGGCCGGAAATCATGCCCCCACTTCGAGACGCAGTGGGCTTCATCCAGGATCCAATATCCGATCTCCCGCTGCGAGAGGACCGAGCGCACCGAGGGGCTACGGAGCTGCTCGGGCGAGATTAATAACATGGCAGCATCGCCCAGCCGCACCTGATCCAGCGCAGCATGGCGTTCTGGCATTGAGAGAAGCCCGTTGATCGTAACGCAGCCGCTGATTCCGTGCCGCGCGAGACCTTGAACTTGATCGGCCATCAGTGCGACGAGAGGCGAAATGACAACAGAAAGCGCGCCGAGCTTGTCGAACCGCGCCAACGCGGGAATTTGGTAGCAGACAGACTTCCCAGTTCCAGTAGGAAGGATACCGAGAACGGATTTACCCTCCATGGCCTCTGCAACAATGCGTTCCTGCAAGGGGCGTCCGGCATCATCCTTTGGCTCCGGTCGAAAGCTGTCAAAGCCAAACCAGCGCGAGAGCGCTTTCCTCGGGTCGTTCTTTTCCCGGCACCAGTGGCAGCCTGGGTCGTCGCATGCGCGATCGCGGAGATGCCGAACGATCAGCGATGCCTCACGGAATTGCGCCCGCACCCAAGGCGGCATAACGGAATCCCCGCCTGAGACCGAGATCCACGAAAGTGCATAGGCCATCGGCCAGCCCAGCTGTGGTGAGGACAGGCGGTTCAGTGTTTGCTGGATCCGCCAAGCGCAAGCCTGACCATCGAGCAGCTCCATCATCGCTTTCGTGGCCTGAGCCGCTCCGGGTCTGGGCGCGGTGCGCAAGCTGGTAAACAACGCATCGAACCCGTCACTCCCAGGCATGCAGGTGGTCAGGTAATGGTAGGCGGTAAGAGCGGCAGGCGTCTCCTGCGCCAAGGTTGCAAAGGCTGCGATCTGGTTGGCCAGCACATCGAGGACGAGGCGCGCATCCAGCTCCGGATCGTTAACATGTCCTGCTTGCAGCCGCCCGTCGTGATGGTGCTTGACCAAACGGTGATATGGATTGCGCGGAAAGGCCAGGGGATTTAGCCAAAGTGTATCAATTGGCTTTGCTGCTAACTGCGCGAAACGTGGCCTCACGGCTGCGAGGTGTGGAAGATCAAATCTTATTATGTTGTGGCCAAGCAGGAAGTGGGCTTGGGAAGCGAGGCCCTCGAGACCGTCAAGTGCGGCTTCGCGGTTTCCGCTTCGGAAAACCACCTTTTGGCCCTGGGAGCGAACCGCGGCAAAGGCGAAAATCTTGGCTTGGCCCGGATTAACCTCAAGGTCGATCGACAGGCAGCGGCTAACGAGAGAATCATCAATGTGACTGATCTCAACTCCACCCATGCGTCAGTCTTCCACCCGCGACATCAACATCCTGATTTTGCGAGATAAGCACGACGGACGAGCGCACGCTAGAGGTGAGAACATGCGACGGCGGCTCCACCCGGGAAGGTGTGCTCCGCGTAACGCCGATTTCGCAGTCTTCCGTCGTCCCTGCAGCCGTGCGGCTTCCCGCACACAGAGACCGTAAGACCTTGATTGACTGAGTAATTCATGCCTCTAATCATCACGCAACGGCAGAAAAGGGAGCGGGCACTGTGCGAATGAATTCCACTCGGGTCGGACCTGGCTATCCGCAGCTCGTCGTTCTCGTCGGTGCAACGGGCGATCTCTCACGGCGCAAGCTGCTGCCGGGGCTGTTTCATCTCATTAAGGCCGGCTTCATCCCGGGGTGCCGCATCGTCGGCGTCTCACTCGACGAGATTGATGCCGATGGTTTCCGCGCCATCGCACGCGAGTCGCTGAATCAGTTCCTGACTCGCAAGTTCACGGAGGCCGAATGGGAAGATTTCTCCGCTTCGCTTGACTATGTCTCGCTCTCTGCCGGCGCCGGCGTCCTGAAGGAAGCGGTGAAGCGGGCAGAGGAGGCGCTTGGGCCGGAGACGCGGCGCGTTCACTATCTCTCTGTGCCGCCGAAGGCGGCGCTTCCAGCCGTGCAACTCCTTGCCGAGGCCGAACTGGTCGAGCGTTGTCGGATTATCATGGAGAAGCCATTTGGGACGGACCTTGCCAGCGCTGTGGAACTGAACACGAAACTGCACGAGGTTTTCGACGAGAAGCAGATTTTCCGTATTGACCACTTCCTCGGCAAGGAGCCGGCGCAGAACATCCTGGCTTTCCGCTTCGCCAACGGCCTTTTCGAGCCGATTTGGAACCGTAACTTCATCGATCACGTGCAGATTGACGTTCCGGAGACGCTAGGGCTTTCCACTCGCGCCGCCTTTTACGAGACGACAGGCGCCTATCGCGACATGGTGGTAACTCACCTTTTTCAAATCCTCGCCTTCATGGCGATGGAGCCGCCCACGGCTCTGGAGCCGGCGCCGATCTCGGAGGAAAAGAACAAAGTGTTCCGCTCCATGCTGCCGATCGAGCCACGCGACGTGGTGCGCGGCCAATACATCGGCTATCGCAAGGAGCCTGGGGTCGATCCGGAGAGCGACACCGATACTTTCATCGCCTTAAAATGCGCCATCGACAACTGGCGCTGGGCTGGTGTGCCCTTCTTCCTGCGTACCGGAAAGCGTCTGGCCGAGGGGCAACGCATCATCTCGATCGCCTTCCGAGAGCCACCCAAATCGATGTTTCCGGCCGGTTCGGGCGTTGGGGCACAAGGGCCGGACCACCTCACGTTCGACCTTGCCGATGCCTCAAAGGTCTCCCTGTCCTTCTATGGCAAGCGGCCTGGCCCTGGCTTCAGGCTCGACAAGCTATCGTTGCAGTTCGCCATGAGCGAAACCGGATTGATCGGCGAAGTGCTCGAGGCCTACGAGCGCCTGATCCTCGACGCCATGCGTGGCGATCACACGCTGTTCAACACCGCCGAGGGCATTGAGCGATTGTGGGAGGTCTCGCAACCTCTTCTGGAAAACCCACCACCAGTGCGCCTCTATGATCAGGGCGGTTGGGGCCCGAAATCGATCCACCAACTCATCGCCCCGCATGCCTGGCGCCTACCGTTCGAGCGAGCCTGGCGAGATTCGGCCAAGGAGTAACCGGCATCCTTGCCGGCATGCATATCGGGCGATCAGATTGTCATGGAGCTCTTCGCCACCGGCGAGGTCCAAGCTTATTGATTGGCGCAGCCTATCGCGAACAATGTTGCTTTCGTCGAACGTTAGAATCTTCGGCTTCAGCGATGATAGTTTGCGTCGCCCAAATAGTGCGAAATCTCTTCATGCCGCCCGTTCGCGACATTCAGCCATCGCCGCCCATCTGAATCGCCTCAGGGCGATCGCGCATTGAGGGCCGTGACCGGGACCAGTGGTTGAGCCACGCGCCATGGCGAAAGCGCGCTTCAAACCCTAACCTGACAACGCCGTTCTGCCTCCGACTCTTGTGCACTTTCACTTGGCGAGGACAAGGACAACGCAATAGTAGCTCATGGTCGTCAGTAATAGCAGCGAAGCCGATGCCGCGAAAAGCACTCGTCTCCCTGCGCTGGCCACCGTCCGCATATTGACCGACAGGCCGAGCGCGGCCATCGCAACGACCGTCAGGCCGCCCGAGATCGTCAGGAGGATCGGGATGAGGGCGGTGGGAATGAGCCCCATCGAACGGGCGATCACGACGACGATGAAGCCGATGATGAACCAGGGAACAAGACCGCGCTGCGCCTGCGCGCAGTCGCTGTGGCCCATCCGGAGAAGGCCGAGAACGAAGATGACCGGTCCCAACATCAAGACGCGCAGGAGCTTGATCACTGTTCCGGTCTGCACGGCGACCAACCCCGCAGGGGCGGCTGCAGCGAGGACCTGCGGCACCGCATAGACGGTCAGGCCGGTCAGCGCACCATATTGTCTCGCCGTCATGCCGGCATAGACATAAATCAGCGGCAAAATGAGCAAGGAGGCAACGCCCAGGACCGCGGTGAAGGCGAGCGCGGCAGCAACCTCATCGGAATCCGCGTCGATGACCGGCGCCACGGCGACGACGGCGGAGTTGCCGCATATCGAATTGCCGCAGGCGATCAGCATGGCAAGTCGGTCCGACAGGCCGCACAATCGAGCGACGAAGAAGCTGAGGCAGATCGAGATGACAACGATCGCCGCGACACAGACAACAAGTGTCGCACCGGCACTCCACAGCGTCCCGAAACTCAGGGACGCGCCAAGGAGCACGATGGCGATCTCGAGCAATGTCTTGGAGCTGAAGCTGATACCAGGCTGCCAGGATTTCCTGCTGGGCAAAGCCGTTCGCGTGACGATCCCGATAACGATCGCAAAGACGAGCGCTTCCAAAGGACCGACGCCGAACACGGCATGCTCGAGCTGCTCGAACAGATAGGCAGCGGCAGCAACGGCAATACAGACGAGCAGGCCAGGAACGATCTGGCTTGTATGCTTGAAACAGTTCTGGAGGGTCATCGGGCACCTGGAATTTCAGAGATTGCCCTTCAGATTTTTCAGCTAATCGCGTCGACTTCCATCGAATATTCTTCTACATTTCATTCGAGAAAGTAGAATGATTTCCCATGACCTTTGAACAGCTTGCAATTTTTGTCGCGGTGGCGGAGCGCGAGCATCTCACCAAGGCCGCCGCCTCGATCAATCTTACGCCATCCGCCGTCAGCACGGCCATCAAGAACCTGGAACACCGTTACGGTGTCGAGCTTTTTCACCGAGTCGGCCGGCGCATCGAGCTGACGGAGAGCGGCCGGATTTTTCTCTCCGAGTCAAAAACGCTGCTGGCGAGAGCGCGCGCAACCGAACTCGTACTCAGCGAACTCGGCGGGATGCAGCGGGGGACGCTCGGCGTCTTCGCCAGCCAGACGATCGCAAGCTACTGGCTGCCTTCCCGTCTCATGCGGTTTCATGCCTCTCACCCCGGCATCGACCTCAACCTCACCATCGGCAACACCCGTACAGTGGCCGACGCCGTCATCAATGGCGAGGCCGATGTCGGCTTCGTCGAGGGCGATCTCGATGAGCCGGCGCTTGCCGCATCGGTGATCGACCAGGACGAACTGGTGGTCGTTGTGGCGGCAACCCATCCCTGGGCTGGCGCCAAGACGCTTGCCGCCAGCGATTTCACGACCGCCCGCTGGGTGATGCGCGAGGTGGGTTCTGGAACCCGGTCGGTCTTCGAGCATGTGCTGGCCAAGATCGGTGTCAATTCGGAAGATCTGAACGTCGCGATGGTGCTTCCCTCCAACGAGGCGATCCTGTCGGCGCTGAAAGACAGCATATGTGCCGCCGCCGTTTCCCGCCTTGCCGCCCAGCAGCACATCGACGCCGGCAAGCTCATCGAAATCAACTTCTGCCGGGCGATTCGCGAGTTCCGACTCCTGAGACACAAGGAGCGGCACAGCAGCAAGGCCGCCTCGAGGCTAATCGAGATGTGCCGCCATTCGGCTCAAAGCTCATCCAGCGCTGCAACGGGTGCGGCAAACTATGTATCGGCTCGATAAAATACCGGGGCCGGCCTTCCTGCAGCCCGCATAGTCGTGGCGATTATTCCACAACAGCGGCTTATGTGGCAGATTTTCCTAATAATCCAGCAGCTTAGCCAAATCAGGTGGCGACGGTTCGGATCCTTTCAAGAGCATAAAAGAGCCGCAAGCGATTGATGATTGTTCGAAACTTCTTGTTGAGTTGTCATTCAAATGCATTACTTTCTCTTCAGACGTGGAGAAAGCTATGGCTGCAAATGCACTTGTCCAAACGCGCATTGATGCCGAAATTCGGGATCGTGCCTCCGCCGTGCTTGAGAGCATGGGCCTTACGGTATCGGACGCAGTCCGTATCCTGCTGACCCGCACCGCCAACGAGGGCGCGCTGCCCCTCGAACTCCTTTCGAGTAGCGAGGCGCATGACGCTTGGTTTCGCACTAGGGTGCTTGAGGCGCTGAACGATACTCGACCGGACATCCCAGATAATGAGGTTGAGGCCCATTTTGCGGAACGTCGAGCGGCAGCCCGACTTAGGGCGAGCGCGCGCAAATCGTGAAGCTTACTTGGTCCGCGTTCGCGTTATCTGATCGCGATGCAATATTCACATATATCGAGACAGATAATCCTTCAGCTGCCGTCTTAATCGACGAACGGATTGTGGACGCAACTCGCCGCTTGATCGATTTTCCTGTGAGCGGTCGGACTGCCGTCCCTCACTCTTCCAGTGGGGATAGACCACCGCGGACTTCCTCTTGCGATGCAGATCATAGGACCCCAAGGGTCGGATCGACGGGTGCTCGCGATTGGGGAGCTATTTAAGTCCGTGACAGCTTACCACAAACGCCAACCCAAGCCTTAGACAGATCATCTCGCGCGTCACCGACAGCGGACACCTCTCCTTGCCAAGCATAAGACGGCGCAAGCCGCGCTGCGTTGCGTGAGTGCGGCCCCCGTATATTTGGCAGGTCGCATGCACCGGAAAACTCTAACCAAAACTGGTCCAGTTTGAAGGGTTCAGATCAAGGCGAGTGCTGCCCCGAGTATGGATCATACGCGAGCCTAGTTTAGACGGTCGTGCCACAATTGATTTCTGCTCCTAAGGTAGGAGCAATCGGTCGGTACAGCTTGCCCGGTGATAGGAACAATAGCTTCTTCACTGCCGTCGAAGTCCAATCAGTTAATGCCAGTTACGAAAGACTTCGGAAAGGATCTCGCGAATCGCCGCATCCAAGGCAGGATCGAGTCCTTCGCGGGAACGCAGGACGAGAGGATGCGTCAGATCCGGGTCTATAATCTTCCGGGCAATGAGATGGGAACTCATCTGATCCTGCGGAATCGACAGCTCGCCAAAGATCGTGACCCCGTAGCCGGATACGACTACCTCTCGCCGGGGTTCGAAGCCATCGACGTCCATCACTACGTTCAGGACGAGGCCTTCCTTTTCGGCAGCCCGCTCCAGCAGCTTTCGCAACGGGTTTTCCCTGGCCGGCAGGACCAAGGGCAACGCCGCGACGTCTCGGAACGAGATCGGTCCTCTCGAACCGTTATCCCGCATTATGCAATAGAGCGGCTCCCAGACAATTGGGGTTTCCGGGAAGCTTTCGGTTAGGGGAAGCTTGATCGCCACGTCAGCTTTGCCGCTATCGATCAGTTCATCCGCAAACAGGGTGCGGGCGTCGATGACGCGGAGCACCTTGTCCGGCATCCTCTCCCGGAACGCAGCGATTAGGCGTGGCAGCATGATTGATGCCAGTGAAGGGATTATAGTCAGGCGGATGGTCTCCTGGACCGCCTTTGTTTTGATCTGTCGCCGAATGTCGAGGTCTGCAACGGCCACGGCGTTCAGAAGGACTCGTCCATGCTCGATAAACAGAAGACCTGGAACTGTCGGGGTCATGCCCGTCGCGGATCTTTCGAAGAGGGATGCACCGAGTGCCTTCTCCATTTCCGCGAGATGATAGCTGAGGGCAGGTTGGGCGACATTCAAAGTGCGAGACGCGGCGGAGATCGACCCGGCGTCGGCTATAGCCACAATGTAACGTACGCGTCTCAAATCAAAAAAAGCAGAGCTCATGCATGCCTCATACAAGATTTTGATACCCTAATCAAAACTCTGTAGTGGCGCATCTTTTTTTATGGCCTAGATTCCTGGTCATTGGTTCGCAGGAGGAAACGCGATCCAGTTCTGCACCCGACAACTACCGCACTCGAAGCGGACCGGGTCCGGATGGAGCTTTGCAAACAACCGAACGATCGGCGGGGCGGCACCTTCTGTGCTGCCTGAGACGTTGTGTGTTCGGTGACACGGTGGAGGAACAATGCCAAACAGATCTCATATTCTTGGTGGCGCGCTATTTGCCCTAGTGGCCACGGCTTCGTCGCTTGCGGTGGCACAGGGTGCCGACGTCAAGATTGCCGTCCCGGTCGAACCCGCAAACATCGACGGCTGCAATACGACGGTGAATGGTATCAATACCATCGTCAAAGAGAACATCGTCGAGACGCTTACTGTGCTTGATCCCAATGACAGCAAGGTCCTGCCTAGGCTTGCGACAAAGTGGGACGATCAAGGCAACGGAACCTGGCGGATCTCCCTCCGGGAAGGCGTAACATTCCACGATGGTAAGCCCTTCAATGCCGACGCTGTGGTGAAGGCTATTACGCGCATGCAGAGCACGGGAGTGACCTGCCTAGACCGTACCAAGATCGCAAATGTCAAACTGACGGCCACTGCCGTAGACGAAAAGACCGTCGATATCCACGCCGACCCAGCGCAGGTCCTTATGCCTGTCTTCCTTTCATTCATGGGTATCGTCGGCCCTGACACGTCGACGACCGAACTGAGCCGCGCCCCAGTTGGCACCGGTCCGTTCCAGTTCGTTTCCTGGGACGGCGACGGCGTCAAGCTGAAGCGCAATGACAAGTACTGGGGCAAGAAGCCTGAAGTCGAAAATGCGACCTATGTTTTCCGGGGCGAATCTGCCCTCCGCGCGGCAATGGTGAAGACGGGAGAGGCCGACATCGCATTCGCGATCGCTCCGCAGGATGCAGACGATCCCAAGATGGACAAGTCTTTCCTGAATGGCGAGACGACGCGTATCCGGCTGATCATGCAGCCACCGCTCGACGACATCCGCATTCGGCAGGCGCTCAACCTCGGCTTCGACCGCCAGGCTCTCGTCGGCACGGTCCTGAGCGACAAGGTGGTTCCCGCCACGCAGTTCATTCTGCCGAAGATCAACGGGTACAATCCCGATCTCAAGGTCTGGCCCTTCGATGTGGACAAAGCGGCGGCGCTTGTGGCCGAAGCGAAGGCGGCCGGCGTTCCGGTTGACAAAGAGATACGCCTCGTTGGGCGGACGAACTTCTTCCCGAACGAGCCGGAAGTCCTCGAGGCGATCCAGCAGATGTGGCAGGCGATCGGCCTCAACGTAAAGGTCGAGATGATGGAGTCGGCGGAGTGGCTGAAGCTCGTCAACAAGCCCTATCCGGCAGATCGCAGTGCGATGATGATCCAGGAAATGCACGACAACAACAACGGCGACGCCGCGTTCACGATGTACTTCCGGTATCACTCGAAGGGCCAGCAATCCGAGATGAACAATTCGGCGGTCGACTCGCTGATCGACAAGGCGATGTCTGAAACCGGTGAGCATCGGACAAAGGATTTCCAGGAAGCCAACAGGATCATTGCAGACGAGATCATCCCGGCCGTGCCGCAATATCACATGGTCAGTCAAATGCGCGTAGGTCCTCGCGTCAATTACGAACCGAACGGTCTCAGCACCGTACAGTTCGAGCTGTCCGATATCGCGCTGAGCAAGTGACCCACTTTGCAGAGGGCGGCAGCCGGAATCCTTTCCGGCTGCCAGTTCAGCCGGAGGAGAACTGATGGGTATTTATCTTAGCAAGCGCGCGATCTGGAGCGGTCTTTCGCTATTCCTTCTCGTGGTCATGGTCTTTTTCATGGCACGGCTGACGGGGTCACCCGCTGATCTCTATCTGCCAATCGATGCGCCGACTTCGATGAGAGAGGAATTCTCGCGGCTCCATGGATTCGACCAACCGGTCTATGTGCAGTTCTTCGACTTTCTCCGTGGTCTGGTTACTCTCGACTTCGGTCAGTCCCTGCGCCAGGGCCGGCCGGCTTTGGCTCTCGTGCTGGAGGCAATGCCAACCACGTTGCTCCTGGCCCTTTGGTCCATCACCGCCGCCCTTATGATCGCCATTGTGACGGGCGCCTTGGCGGCGTGGCGACCCAACAGCGTCTTCGACCGCATCGCGACCTTACTTTCATTGATTGGCGCAAGCCTACCCAACTTCTGGATCGCGATCGTCGGCGTTCTTGTCTTCGCCGTCGGCCTTCGACTGGTGCCGACTTCGGGAACGGGCAGCGTATCGCAGTGGATCCTTCCGGTGGCTGTCCTTGCTATCCGGCCATGTGGCCTCCTCGTACAGGTGGCACGGAGTTCGATGATCAGCGTGCTGTCGTCGGCGTATGTGAAGACAGCGCGCGCCAAGGGTGCCCGAGGCCGTCGAATTATATTCGTCCATGCTCTTCGCAATGCGATGCTTCCCGTAGTCACTGTCGCAGGCGACCAGGCTGCGGGCATCATCAACGGCGCAGTCATCGTGGAAACCATCTTCGGGTTTCCCGGAATTGGCAAGCTGATGATCGACTCCATCACATACCGCGACTTCGCGGTCATCCAAGCGGGCGTGATGGTCACGGCTATCGCAATCTTCATGCTCAACGTCGGGATCGACATCGTCTACGCGGTTCTCGATCCGCGGATCCGGGTGAACTGAAATGGCCCATCAAACGCACACTCTATCGACCTCTATTCCGGATGAGACAATGTCGGAACATCGGATCAAGACCGTCTTCCGATTGTTGTGGCGCGACAAGTTCGCCTTCGTCGCGGCGATCATCCTCACGCTGACCGTATTCTCGGCACTTTTCGGTCCCTGGCTGCTTGGCCGGTCTGCAACGATGATGAATCTGCGTGCACGCAACGCGCCGCCGTTCGATCTCAGCAAAGGATTCGAATATATCCTTGGCGCAGACAGTCTCGGACGCTCCATCCTGGCACGCGTCCTCTTCGCCTCACAGACGACGATAATGATAGCAGCGGCGGCGGTGATCTGTTCGCTCGTCATTGGCACTCTGCTTGGTCTCATCGCCGGGTATCGTGGAGGCCTTGTCGGCGAGGCGATCATGCGCGTCACAGATATCGTGATGAGCTTTCCCTCTCTATTGTTGGCGCTAGTGGTTCTCTATGTTTTCAGTCCGGCGATCACGAACGTGATCATCGTTCTCGCCATCACCCGCGTTCCCATCTACCTGCGCACCACTAGGGCTGAAGTGATGGAAATCCGAAGCCGGATGTTCGTGATTGCTGCCGAGGTAACGGGGGCGAGCACCTTCCGCCTTGTATTCAAGCACATCCTTCCGATCGTCGCTCCGACGCTGATCACGATCATGACCCTGGATTTTGCCTTCGTCATGCTTGCCGAGGCCAGTCTGAGTTTCCTTGGGCTCGGCGTCCAGGCACCCAACGTAACGTGGGGCGTGATGGTTGCCGAAGGCCGCGCATATCTGAGCACCGCGTGGTGGCTGTCCTTTTGGCCTGGCCTTGCGATCGCACTCGTCACCATGTCGCTCAACCTCGTCTCCAATTGGCTGCGCATAGCAACCGACCCGGTACAGCGCTGGCGTCTCGAAAAGCCGGAGGACAAAAATGTCTGAGACAATTTTGAACGTTGAGAATCTCTCGGTCGAGTTCCGCGCGCGCAATACAGTCACCAAGGCCGTCCGGAATGTTAGCTGGAGCATTGGCCGCGGCGAGACGCTAGCGATCCTTGGCGAAAGCGGCTCCGGGAAGAGTGTTAGCGCATCTGCTGTGATGGGGCTCATCGACAGCCCCCCGGGGTTCATCACGAGTGGGACTATCACGTACCGTGGCAGCAATCTCTTCGAGATGACTGACGACAAACGCCGCGGCATTAGCGGAAAAAAGATTGCCATGATCTTTCAGGATCCGCTGGCGCACCTGAATCCCGTCTTTCCGATCGGCTGGCAGATTGCCGAGGTGATGAGAATCCACGGAACGGTTGCCAAAACGGCCCGGAGCCGGGCCGTCGAACTGCTTGAGCGCGTGGGTATTCCCAATGCTGCCTCCCGGGCCAGCTCCTATCCGCATGAATTTTCTGGAGGGCAGCGCCAGAGGATCATGATCGCGATGGCTATCGCGATGAAGCCTGACCTGTTGATCGCTGACGAACCTACGACTGCCCTCGATGTCACGGTGCAGGCACAGATCCTCAAGCTTCTTCGTGAGCTGCAAAAGGAGGAAGGTATGGGGCTGCTGCTGATCACCCACGACCTTGGTGTGGTGGCTGAAGTTGCAGACCGACTGGTTGTCATGAAAGACGGCGAGATCGTTGAGGAGGGTGGTGTTGCGGAGGTTTTCCGTGAGCCCCGCCATCCTTACACCCGTCAATTGCTAGCGGCCATTCCCGGCCAGGAGCCATTTCGCCCGGAAGTAGAACGAGAAGATATTCTGCTGGAAGCGAAGGGGTTGCAGAAGGCATATCACCTTTCTGCCGGTGCTCCGATGCTCCGAGCTCTAGACAACGTCAGCTTCGAACTCCGGAAGGGAGAAACACTCGGCATCGTTGGAGAATCCGGCTCGGGCAAGACAACGCTTGCAAAGACTCTTTTGCGCCTAAACGCTCTCGACGCGGGGACGGTGACCTATTGCGGGAAGGATATTTTCGAGCTGAAAGGTGACGACCTCTTCGACTATCGCAGAAAGCTACAGGTCGTTTTCCAGGATCCCACGGCATCGCTCAATCCGCGTATGTCCGTATTCGAGATCATCTCCGAGCCTTGGGCGATCCACAAGGGCGTGAAACCCAAGAAGGATTGGCCCGCGGGCGTTGAGGAACTCCTCGTCCAGGTCGGACTTAAGCCAGAGCACGCCAAACGGTATCCGCACCAGTTCTCCGGCGGACAGCGTCAGAGGATTGCAATCGCGCGGGCGCTCGCTTTGAGGCCCGAGGTTATTCTCTGCGACGAGGCAGTTTCTGCGCTCGACGTTTCCGTGCAGGCGCAGGTAATCACCTTGCTCAAGGATCTTCAGTCGAAGCTTGGGCTCTCCTACATCTTCATCGCTCACGACCTGCCGTTGGTCCGGGATTTCGCCGACCGTGTGATCGTCATGCAGAAGGGACGGATCGTGGAACAGGGACCAACCAGTGCGATCTTTACCGACGCAAAGGAGCCTTACACGCGAGAACTGATCGCTGCCAGTCCAGAGCCTGATCCGGATCTACACCGCAGCCGACACTCGAATCCTTCAACGATGGATGCTTGACTATGAATAGTGATCTAATCCTGCGCGCTTCCCACATCCTAGCCAAGGCGACGGCAGGCGAACGCATCACGGATCTTCCGGAGGACCTCGTTCCGCTTTCCGTTGATACAGCCTACGCCATTCAGGATGCGACCCTCGTGGGCCAACAGATCGGTGGCTGGAAAGTGGCGCCCGCCGCCGCGGGCCAGGTTCCTAGATGCTCGCCGATCGCAGCAAGCCGATTTGTGAAGAACGGTTCAGCACTTCCCGCAGGATTGCATGCGCCTGAGGTCGAAGTCGAAGTCGCGTTCAAGCTCTCCAAGGACCTCCCAGTGGCATCGAGCCGGGCCGATGTCTCCGCCGCTGTCGGCAGCCTTCACGTGGCGCTGGAGATCCTGGATTCCCGCTTCGTCGACCGTAGGCAGGTATCTGCCCTGACAGCGCTAGCCGACGGTCAGAGCAACTGCCTTGTCGTCGCAGGCGATGGCATTGATGGTGTCCAAGACTTCGATTCCGCTGGGCTTGCGCCTGTCCTCAAGATGGGCGGAACGCAATACGAAGTCACCAAGACGCTACCTGACAGTGGCGGTGTGCTCGATGCAGTTCTTTGGCTTGCCAACCACGCTGCCGCCAGGGGCCAACCACTCAGGACTGGTCAGATCATCATTACCGGCGCCCGGGTAGGGCCGGTACCCATCGCAGCAAATTCGTCTTTGGACGCAACACTGTCTGGCGTCGGGCATGTCAGCCTCGCTGCCGCATCAATTGCATAATGAAGGAAGGAAGAGAAATGAACGTCATCAGGCTTCTTGAGCCGCAGCATCGTGCGTCGGCGGATGTCATCGCCAAGTTTGCAGCACTTCCTGTCGCGACCATCAGCGACGTCATGCTTCGTACGGAAGCCGGCGGCCCAACACTTCGGCCGATGCATTCCGGTGGGACGCTCTGCGGTCCGGCCTTCACGGTCAAAACGCGTCCGGGTGACAACCTGATCATTCACAAGGCAATCGACATGGCAAAGCCCGGCGATGTTCTTGTCATCGATGGGGGCGGCGACCTGACGAACTCCCTAATGGGCGAAATGATGCTCGCCTACGCCGAGAAGAGGGGTTTTGCTGGCGTTGTCGTAAATGGAGCGATCCGCGACAGCGCTTTCGTCAAGACGCACGAGTTTCCGGTTTTCGCTGCGGGCGTAACTCACCGCGGCCCCTACAAGAACGGTCCCGGGTCGATGAACGTGCCGATCGCGCTGGACGGGATGGTCGTGGAGCCAGGCGACCTGATCGTCGGCGACGATGACGGTCTAGTTTCGATCCCTTACGCGATGCTGGAAACAGTCTACGCCAACGCCTCGAAGAAGGCCGCGGCGGAAGCGAAGCAGCTTCAGGACATACTCTCAGGCGCCTACGGGCCGGACAATCGGCAATGGGTCGACAAGGCCCTCGACGAGTGCGGCTACGAGATTGCGCGCACCTAGTCCTAGCAAATCAAGAATTACAGGAGAATGTCGTGGATCTTCAATTGAATGACAAGACGGCGCTGGTCTTCGGCGCCGGTGGTGGTCTGGGTGGCGCTATCGCCCAGTCACTGGCGGCCGAGGGTGCTTCGGTCGTCGTCGCCGACATCGACGGTGATGCTGCGAAGGCGACGGTCGAAAAGATCTCGGCAGCCGGTGGGAATGCAACTGCCCTTGTTTGGGATATAGCCGATCTCTCGCTCATCGAGGAAAAGCTCGCTCAGATCGCATCGAAATTCGGCGCGGTCGATATCCTTGTCAACAATACGGGTGGTCCGCCACCAACGCCTGCTTCCGGACAATCCGCCGCCGACTGGTCGAAATATTTCGACATGATGGTGCGCCCCGTCATCGCTGTCACTGATGCGGTGCTGCCCGGCATGCGCGAGCGCAAGTGGGGTCGCATTATCACGTCTACGTCGTCGGGTGTCGTCGCACCGATCCCCAATCTCGGCATCTCCAATTCTCTTCGTCTCGCACTTGTCGGCTGGTCGAAGACGCTGGCGCGCGAGATCGGCCGTGACGGCATTACGGCCAACATCGTCCTGCCGGGCCGTATCGCCACCGGCCGCATCGTCTTTCTCGACGAGCAGAAAGCCAAGCGCGAGAACCGACCCGTCGCGGATGTCACCGCCGAAAGCACCGGTTCGATCCCGGTTGGACGCTACGGCGATCCGAAGGAATACGGCGATACCGTCACATTCCTTGCCAGCCCTCGCGCTTCCTACATCACCGGCTCCGTCATCCGCATTGACGGCGGCCTGATCAACAGCATCTGAACGGAAAAATCTCAATGTCACTCGATCCCAAAATCGTAGAAACCCTCAAGGGCGTGTCTACCGCCACACTTACGACGGTGCTCCTGAAGAAGGGGCTGCGTAACGTCTGGATGCGCGGCACCAAGCCGATCAAGCCGGGTCAGGGCCGTGTCGTCGGCAAGGCATTCACATTGCGCTTCGTGCCGGCCCGCGAAGATCTGGCCACTCCTGCAAGCTGGGCATCACCGATCTCCACTCGTGCCGCCATCGAGGACATGCCGGCAGGTTGCGTTGTCGTTGCCGATGCGATGGGCATAACCGATGCCGGCATCTTTGGCGATATCCTCTGCGCCCGAATGGCCAAACGCGGTGTCGCCGGTCTCGTCACCGATGGCGTAATGCGCGATGCAGAAGGGGTCCTTGCCAGCGGCATGAATGTCTGGTGCGACGGCATTGCCGCTCCGCCGTCGGTTGCTGGTCTGACCTTCGTTGCGTGGCAGCAGCCGATCGCGTGCGGCGGCGTTGCGGTGTTCCCCGACGACATCGTCGTTGTCGATGAGGATGGCGCGGTGTTGATCCCGGCAGGTTTCCTCGAAGAGGTACTAGCCGAGGCTCCAGAGCAGGAGCGGATGGAAGCTTGGATCATGACGGAAGTCGATCGCGGCGTGCCTCTGCCTGGCCTCTACCCGATGAATGCCGAGACCAAGGAACGCTATCAGGCATGGAAGGATAGCGGGAAATGACCTTCGGAACGGAGTCCAAGGGCGTCTACGCAATCGCGACAACGCCGTTCTTCGAAGATGGGTCGATCGATTTCAACTCGATCGACAAGCTGACCGACTTCTACCAGGAGAGCGGCTGCACGGGCGTTACCATTCTCGGCATCATGGGAGAGGCTCCGAAGATGGAGCCAGAGGAGAGCCGGGCGATAGTCAAGCGGGTGCTTGCCCGGTCGAAGATCCCGGTCATCGTCGGTGTCTCTGCGCCAGGATATGCCGCCATGCGCTCGCTTGCGCGGGATTCGATAGAGATGGGAGCTGCGGGGGTGATGATCGCACCGCCTCCGGCGATGCGAACGGACGACCAGATTGTCAACTATTTCGCAGGGGCAGTCGAAGCGGTCGGAGATGATGTGCCTTGGGTTCTCCAAGACTATCCGCTGACGTTGACTGTGGTGATGAGTCCTGGTGTGATTGCCAAGATCATGACCAACCACAGCTCGTGCTTGATGTTGAAGCATGAGGACTGGCCGGGTCTGGAGAAGATCTCGAAGTTGCGATCTATGCAGAAAACCGGCGAGCTCCGCAACTTCTCCATTCTCTGCGGCAATGGCGGAATGTTCCTCGATTTCGAGCCTGAGCGTGGAGCTGATGGCGCGATGACTGGTTATGGCTTCCCGGACATGCTCACCGAACTGGTCGGTCTATTCGCCTCTGGAAAACGTGACGAGGCGCATGACCTCTTCGACGCACATCTGCCGCTCATCCGGTACGAGCAGCAGCTCGGCGTCGGGCTAGCGGTGCGTAAGCACGTGCTCAAGCGTCGCGGCGTTATCGCCACGGATGCCCAGCGTAAGCCCGCTCAGATGCTCTCGGCCACAGCGAAGGCTGAGGTCGACTACCTTCTCGCTCGCGTCGGCAAGCGTGACAAGAGGGCGGCGCTCTAAACACCCGAACCGGCCGTTTGCAGTAGCCCCGGCTGCCGCGGACGGCCCCATTCCCAGTATGACATAGGCTAGTTCCAGGAAGCATATATGAGCCCAGGTGTCCGCGACGAAATGAAACTCGCGTTTGCCCCTCCAGCGACATCGGTTTTGCCGATTGCGGGAAGCGACATCCATTTCCCGGTCCATCGAATCTACTGTGTCGGCAGAAACTTCGCCGACCATGCGATCGAGATGGGCCACGATCCGACCAAGGAGCCGCCGTTCTTTTTCCAGAAGAACTCCGACTCGCTGGTTCGGCCGGAACGTGGCTTTCCCTACCCGGGGCAGTCGGAAGACGTTCACTATGAGGTCGAATTGGTCATCGCCCTTCACAAGGGTGGGTCCGATATTCCGGTCAATCGCGCGCTCGAATGCGTGTTCGGATATGCTGTCGGTCTTGATATGACGAGGCGCGATCTCCAAGACGTGGGCAAGAAAATGGGGCGGCCTTGGGAAGTGGCAAAGGCTTTTGAGGATTCAGCACCCTGCGGACGAATCCAACTGGCGGAACGCATTGGTCATCCTTCGGCTGGCGACATCTGGCTTAGCGTCAACGGCGAGCGCCGTCAGTCCGGTGACCTCAATCAGATGATCTGGAAGGTCCCGGAGATGATTTCCTATCTCTCAAAGCTCTTCACGTTACGCCCTGGTGATCTAATCTTCGCGGGCACCCCCGCTGGCGTCGGACCGATCAAAGTGGGAGATGACATGGTCGCGCGAATTGCGGGCGTCGACGAAATCTCGGTCAAGGTATTGTAGGCAGGACCGAAATTGAGATGGAGAACGGCGACGACGAAACTACCGGATGGAAATTCCTCAGTATCGGGGTCGTGGTGGCAGTGGCAATTCTCCTGGCACTTGTGCAGTGGGTAGTGTCATCTCAGTCGCTCTATGGTGTCCTCTAGTCGAGCGCAAATAGTAGAGAACTGGAGCGAGGCGTTGGCTCCTTCTCGCTCAATGAGCCCCATGACCTCGAGTTTTAGAACGCCACACAGATCAGAGCGATGGCCGAGCGTGCGGCCACGCAGGTAAAGATCCAGCGCGCGGTTGAGTGTTTCTCCATCGTCGCGATCAGACTATCTACTCGGGATATTGAAAGTCGCCTTGGCGCTTTCTGAGCATGCCGGGCTGCATATCAGCCCACTGGTCCATACTGATCGTGATTGTCGTCGTGCGAGCAAAGCATACTCTCTCGGCATAGGCCCTAACTGGGGCCGGCTGCGTCTGTATGACATGAAGGAAGGGGATTTCCTAATGATAGCCGAGCAAGATCGAATCCTTGAAATGACAGTGCTCATGACGCCCGACATGGCGAACTTCAGTGGAAAGGTGCATGGAGGAGCGCTGCTGAACCTCCTCGACCGCGTGGCTTTCTCCTGCGCGTCGAGGTTCTCCAAGCAGTATGCGGTTACGCTCTCCGTCGACCAAGTGATGTTCAAGGAGCCAATCCATGTTGGCGAGCTCGTGACATTTCGCTCTTCCGTCAACTATGCAGGGCGAACGTCGATGGAAATCGGTATTCGCGTGGAAGCAGAGAACATTCGCTCTGGACTGCGCCGCCATACGAATTCCTGTTATTTCACAATGGTTGCCGTCGATGATGAGGGGCGACCCGTGGCCGTTCCGGATTGGAAACCCGTCACGGAGATCGACAGGCGACGGCATCAGGCGGCGGAACTGCGTCGGACTCTCCGACGGGAGTTTGCGGAGCGCCATGAGGCGGCTGCCGCTGGCCAGAACCCGGCGTGACCTCGCCTAGCTGTCTTGCGCGGGGTCAATGCAACGCGACCGGTAAGACACATACTTGTGATCAACGGGACGCCGTATGTAGCGGCGAACGCCGTTAGCGAAACAACCGTTCGCATTCTGCGCGTCCTCCATGGCGCGCAGGAGTGGCCAGACTCCCTGCCGACCAGCTAAATCGGCCTTATTAGCGCTGCGTCGGTTCGGATCCGTTCAAGACCGGCAAAGAAGTTGAGGTGTCGAAACAGCGCGACACGAAACTTGTAAAGATAACGTCGTTACGCTATATGGTCGGTGAAAACAGGAGATTTCTATGCCCACCACCCCGCATAGGAATAAAAGCCCGGACGCCAGCGTGCCGCTGAATATGCGTATCAAGCCTGCGACCCGCAACTTGATAGACCGCGCTGCTGAATTACTTGGCAAGACGCGCACGGATTTCATGCTGGAAGCCTCTGAACGCCGCGCAGAGGAAGTGCTGCTCGACCGTACTATCTTCACGGTCAGCCCCGAAATCTATGCCGAATACCTTGCGCGACTGGATGCGCCCACGCAGCCCAATGAGCGTTTGAAACGCACCATGTCGACCAAAGCGCCGTGGGATGAGGCGTGACTCTCAGCGCACCGATACCACTGGCCCATCACCACGAGCTGGCAGAATTCAATTCCGGCGTCTTTGAACTGGATGACTGGCTACGTCGCCGCGCCCGCGCCAATCAGGCAAGTGCCGCATCCCGTACCTTTGTCGTGTGTGAAGAAAATCGCGTCATCGCCTATTACGCACTCGCTTCCGGCGCAGTGAAACAGCCGGAAGTGCCCGGCCGTTTTCGGCGCAACATGCCAGATCCAATTCCGGTTGCCGTGCTTGGTCGTCTCGCCATCGATCAGTTCTATCAGGGGCGCGGGATCGGCAGAGCATTGGTGCGCGACGCAGGCTTGCGCTTGCTCAATGCCGCAGAGATCCTCGGCATCCGCGGCGTGCTGGTGCATGCGATTTCCGATGACGCGCGAGCCTTCTATGAGGCGGTGGGCTTTCTGCCTTCGCCATCTGATTCCATGATGCTGATGATCGGCTTGAATGATCTCAACAGCGCGATGAACTCCCAACCTTAGTTTGTCGACGTTTGGCGCAGCGCACTTACAGTCGTTTCTAACTTGCTGTAACCAGTGTAGAAACCATGCCGTGTTGTGGGTTCGCTTCTCGTCAAGGCGACCAATTAGGTTTTTCCAACATTACTTGTGCGATTTGCGACCGGGCTTCAATGGCTCCGGTCTGGGATCGGCCGGATCAGGTGAGGTGAAAAAAATCGCGACGTCCACCTTGAGAGCTCTTGCAAGGCGATCAAGCAGATCAATTGACGCATTGTGTTTGCTTCGTTCGAGATCGCTGATCACTGTGCGATCTACTCCTGCATCGACCGCCAGGTTTTCCTGGGTAACGCCCAGCGATGAGCGCAGTTGTCGAAGATTCCAACCGATGCGAGCACGAGTGTCCATATTTCATGGCCACCATCTTGCGTTGCATTAATCCATAGGATATATCCGACATAATATATTAATCCTCCCGGACAGGGATTCTCTTGGAAAGAGCGGATCGGCGACCCTCATGGAACTACGCCAACTCTCCTATTTCAAAGCGGTGGCCGAGGAACTGCACTTTGGCCGGGCGGCAGCCAGGATGCACATTGCCCAGCCGGCCTTAAGCATGCGTAATCGGGCGGTCCCGCAAGAGGCAAGCTCCTAGTACAATCCCGGTTCAACCGCGATGAAGGGAGATGACGATGTTCTATGCTGCTTTGGACGTGTCACTGCGCGCAGTGGCTATCTGCATTATCGATGAGACTGGAAAAGTCAGGCTCGAACGCTCTGTGCCATCGGACGTTCCCGATATTGTCCGCTGCTTCGACGAGTTCGGCGAACCTATCCACGAGGTCGGGCTCGAAGCTGGCACGCTCACCCAGCACCTGACTTACGGTTTGACGGAGGCGGGCTTCGATGTCGTGTGCATGGAGGCTCGCCAAGTCAATGCTGCTCTTTCGGCCATGCGTAATAAGACGGACAAGAACGATGCGCGCGGCATTGCCCAGCTGCTTCGATCGGGTTGGTACAGCCGGGTACATGTGAAGAGCGTCGAAAGCCACTACACCCGAGCGCTACTTAGTAGCCGGAAGGTGATGCAGCGAAAATGCCTTGATCTCGAAAACGAGATTCGAGGGCTGCTCAAGGTCTTCGGCGTGAAGCTGCCCATACGCCTCAGGGGCGGTGCGTTTGAAGAGGCTGTCCGCGACACGATCGAAAACGATCCACCGCTCAGTCATGCGCTTTTGCCAATGCTAGAGGCTAGGCAAATGCTCTTGGAGACATTCCTCGAGCTGGATCGACGTGTCCGGAAGGCCGCCAATCAAGACACCATAACCACCCGTTTCATGAGCGTTCCGGGCGTCGGATATGTCACGGCCCTGAGCTTCAAGGCAGCAGTCGATGACCCCGCTCGCTTTAAGAGCTCACGAACTGTCGGAGCCCACTTTGGATTAACACCACGACGCTTCCAATCTGGTGAAAAAGATAATCCCGGCCGCATCTCACACGCTGGTGACGCCGATGTGCGCGCAACGCTCTACGCCGCGGCCAACGCGATGCTCATGCGATCGATTGCGTGGAGCAGCTTGAAAGCATGGGGTGTACGCCTCATGAAAACCAAAGGAAGACGGCGAGCCATTGTCGCTGTTGCCCGCAAAATTGCTGTCTTGCTCCATCGCATGTGGATTGACGGCACAGAATTCCGGTTCGGATTGGAGGCTGCAGCATGAATTGAAACAGCCACCGAAACCGATCCTGGCCGGATCGTCCCATGCGGACGACGGGATGGATGAAGCCGACTATGACTGCTGCGCTTCGAGCGCGTCCTTAAGCAAGGCTCTCCAGACCCTGATCCCATGCATGCGTGCAGCGGCTCCAAACGAACGGAGCCACCAGACTGCGGAGAGAAGCGTGACCCGCATGATCGATCAGGCCATCAAAGATCAGAAAGAGCTTGACCCAAATGCCCGATTAGAGAAGCAATCATGTGATGTCGCTGGAAAGGGAGCTTGGCTGCCCGCTGTTCATCCGCTCGACGAGACGGGTGGAACTGACCAGGGCAGGGGAAACCTTTTACGATCGCTGTGTGCGGATCCTGAGCGACATCGACCTGACCACGGAACTGACGCGGGCAGCCGGCGGCAGTCGCATTCGCCAGATCCGGATCGGCAGCATCTACCCGGCCACCATGGGCATGCTGCCGACCTTCCTTGCCAAGATCGCCCGCAAGTATCCCGATGTCCGCATCCACATCGCGTCCGGCAATACCGGCGAGATCATCCGCGGCCTGGAGACCGGCCAGCTCAATCTAGGCTTCATCCGCCCGGTGGAAAACATCGGCTCCTTGCGCTTCGTCTCGCTTGCGCATGAGCGCTACTACCTGGCGGTTGGCCATGCCAATCCGCTGCCCGCCAGGGAGGAGATCAGCATCGACGATCTGCGCACTCAGAAGATCATCGCCTTCAACCGGCAGAACCTGTCGTTCTCCGAGCGCTACTTCAATGAGAAGTTTGCGGAATACGACCTCACCGCCAACATCGCCTTCAGCTGCGATGACACCTATGCGCTGGTGTCGCTGGTCTCTGCCGGGCTTGGCATCGGCTTTGCACCGGAATGGACGCTGGATCTTCCCAATCGCGGCTTTGAACTGAAGAAGGTAAGCGGGATCGACTTCCGGATCGGGCTTGGCATTGCCTGGAACAGAGAAGATCCAACCGCTGGCCGCGACGATATCGTCGACATCGCACGGTCGCTGGCAAGGCGCGGGCAGGCCGCCGATCGGTTGCAAGGACAATGACTGATTGCGAGTTCGGCTAGAAACAGGATATGCGGTCGTGGGGCAGTCGGTCCGCGTTTCAACCCCTGCCGTGACGCTGAGTTTTAAGCTCCGCTGTCGCGACCCGGCAGGGAGTCCCGCCGGGCCCATCGTTGTGAACGCTTCCACTCACTTCGGCGTAACGTCGAAGCCGAACCACTTTTCTGAAAGCGTCTTGATCGTGCCGTCGGCCTTGGCGGCCTCGATGGCGTCGTTGAACATAGCCTTCAGCTCGGTGTCGGACTTGCGCAGGCCAACAGAGCTGCCGCGACCGAGGAAGCCGCCTTGGAAGCGCGGTCCGGCAGTCGTCATGTCCTCGTTGCCCGGCTTTGCCGAGGCCGTCGTCAAATAGGCCATGGACGCCATCACCAGATCGACGCGGCCGGCCTTGAGGTCGAGATCATGTTCTTCCGTCGTTTTGTATTCGCGAACCTCGACGACGCCCTTCAAATACTTGTCGACAAAAGTCGCCGCGGTCGAAGCGGTCTGAACGCCGATGATCTTGCCCTGCAGGGCAGGCTTGATCTTTTCGATCTCGGCGGCAGCCCCGGCCTCGTCGCTGGCAAGCGAGAAGACCTGGCCCTTTTCTGGCAGGTTTGCGAGCTCGCCTTCCTTGGCGGTCGCGAACGCCTGGCCGGTGGAACCGTAGGAATTGCTGAAGGCGATGACTTCCTCGCGCTTGGCGGTCGCCGACATGCCGGAAATAATGGCGTCGAACTTGCCGGCATTGAGCGCCGGGATCATGCCGTCGAAGTTCTGCACGACGATCTTGCACTCGACCTTCATGTGGTCGCAGAGATATTTTGTCAGCTCGATTTCATAGCCGTCGAGCGAACCGTCGGGCTTGGTGAAATTATAGGGCTTGAAGGCGCCTTCGGTGGCGATCGTCACGGTCGTCCACTTCTTCTCTTCGGCGTGTGCAACACCGGCGGTGGCGACAAGCGCCGTTGCGGCCGCAGTCAAAAGTGCCCTCGAAAGAATTGTCATGTTTTGCTCCCCTTTTGTTGGTTTGGGTTGAGAGATTTACTTGCTGATGAACTGACGGAAACGGTCCGAGCGCGAACTGGCGAATACCTCCTGCGGCTTGCCGTCTTCCTCGACGCGGCCCTGATGCAGGAAGACGACACGGCTTGAGACGTCGCGGGCAAAGCCCATCTCGTGGGTGACGACCAGCATCGTGCGGCCTTCCTCGGCGAGCGCGCGCATGACGCGCAGAACCTCGCCGACGAGCTCGGGATCGAGCGCGGAAGTCGGCTCGTCGAAGAGCATGACTTTCGGCCGCATGGCGAGCGCCCGTGCGATCGCGGCCCGCTGCTGCTGGCCGCCAGATAGGTGGGCCGGATAGAAATTGCGCTTCTCGGCAATGCCGACCTTGGCAAGCAGCGCTTCGGCTTCCTCGACGCATTCCGCCCGGGACCGACCGAGCACATGAACCGGCGCCTCGATGACATTCTCGAGTACGGTCTTGTGGGTCCAGAGATTGAAGCTTTGGAACACCATGCCGAGCTGAGAGCGGATGCGATCGACCTGGCTGCGGTCGGCCGGACGGCTGCCGTTCCTGGTATCGGGCACCATTCGGATCGTCTCGCCGGCAACGGTCACTTCGCCGGAGTTTGGCGTCTCAAGCAGGTTGATGCACCGCAGGAAGGTAGACTTTCCGGAGCCGGACGAGCCCAGGATAGAGACCACATCACCTTCATGTGCATCGAGTGAAATGCCTTTCAGCACCTCGACCGGACCGAAGCTCTTGTGCAAGTCCTTGACGCTGAGCGCGATTGGGGAAGGGGAGGCGTTCGCCGCTGTCATCGGGCGTCTCCTTCAAGTGCGGGAGCAGCCGGAACTGCCGGGTGGTGGGGAACGGGCTGGCGCAGGTGCGGGCTCAACCAGTATTCGACGAGATGGACGAGGCGCGTCAGCAGGAAGTTGATCGCAAGATAGATCGCGCCGGCGACGATGAAGACCTCGATCGCCCGATAGGACTCCGAGATGATACGCGCCGCAACACCGGTCACTTCCATCAGTGTGATGATCGAGGCAAGCGAGGTTGCCTTGACCATCGCGATCATCTCGTTGCTGTAGCCCGGCAGGGCCTGGCGGATCGCCAGCGGCAGCACGATGCGGCGGAACTGCATGAGCCGCGGCATTCCGCAGGCTCGCGCTGCCTCAATCTGGCCGAACGGAACCGAGAGCAGACCGCCACGGATGATTTCGCTTGCATAAGCCGCAGTGTTCATCGTCAGCGCCAATACCGCACACCAGTAGGCGTCGCGGAGAAACGGCCAGAAAATGCTGTGACGCACGGCCGGAAACTGGCCGAGGCCGTAGTAGATCAGGAAGATCTGTACGAGCAGCGGCGTGCCACGGAAGACGAAGACATAACTCCGCGCGAACCATTCAAGCGGCGCAATGCCGGAGAGCCGGCAAAGCGCGATCGCAAGCGCCAGCATCGCCCCAAGCACAATCGAGGTCGCGGCAAGCTCGAGCGTCAGCGGGATTGCCGAGACCAGGCTGACGAATGTCTCGAAGAGAAACGACCAGTCCATTAGCCTCTCCTCACGCCGCGCGAGAAGTGCCTTTCGGCACCGCGTAGAAAGAGACCCGAGCCTGTCGAGATGATCAGGTAGATCGCGCCCGCGATGACGTAGAAATCGAAGGGCAGGCCAGTCGATCCGGCAGCCACCTGCGTCTGGCGCAGAAGCTCGGCGACGCCTGTGATCGATACCAGGGCTGATTCCTTCAGCACAACCTGCCACACATTACCAAGCCCCGGAAGGGCATGGCGAAGGGTGAGCGGTGCGATGATCCGCCGGAAGCGTAGGGTCCTGCCCATGCCGCAGGCAATCGCCGCCTCGATCTCGCCGTGATGCACGGCCCTGAAGGCGCCGCGGAAAACTTCGGTGAACTGCGCGCCCGAAGTGACGCCGACCGCAAGCGAACCAGCGAGGAAACCGGGGAATCCGAGGAAGCCCTCTGCTCCGAACAGTCGGCCGATGGCGGTGACTGCCGCGCTGCCACCGAAATAGAAGAGATAGATGACGAGAAGATCCGGAATGCCACGCAGGACGGTCGTGCAGGTATCGGCAGCGATGCGAATTCCCCGTCCGCCTGATATTTTCGCCCAGGCGCCAAACGAACCGATGACTGCGCCGATCGAGTAGCCGGCAAGGGCAATCAGAACAGTCATCCACGCGCCGGCAAGCAGCGCCTTGCCCCATCCGTCGGGGCCGAAGCTTACGAGCTCGAGGATCCCGGGCTGGTTCATGATGCCTGCCTTTCGGGAAGCGGTGGCTCGACGTCTTCTGGGATCGGATTGACGAACGGTGACCCATCGAGGCGAGCCTGAAGGTCCGCCTTGGCCGCCTTAATCAGCGCCGGATTTGAAATCAGCGCGATGGCGGTGCTCGCCATGACCTTCGCGGCATGCTCCGTGCCCTTGTGGGCCGCCGGAAGCTTGCCTTGCGCGACGAGCTGCCAGGAGTGGCCTGGCGTGCCGATCGCATAGGTGGCGCCGCGCATCTGCACTGTCGGGACGACCCAGCTGACGCTGCCGACATCGGTGGAACCGACGATCGTGCTGTCGCCGGCATAGAGAGGGAAGATCTCCTCGCAGAGCGGCTGGTCCTTTTTCGGCTTCAAGCCGAAACGGGCATAGGAGGAGGCGATGTCCTCGGCACTCATCGTCGCCTGGAACTTGCGCGCGGTGTCGCGGTCGGCATCGTCGAAGACCGGTGGCCCGAGACGCTGGAGATTTGCAAACATCAGTTCCTCGAGCGGCACATTGCCGACGAGGTTGGCGTCACCGCTGATCACTTCACTTCGCACCGACGTCTCGGTCATCAAGGCTGCGCCCTCAGCCACCTTCTTGACACGGGCGACAAGCGACAGGAGCTCGGGCAGGTTGCGGGCACGGATAAGGTAACGCACCGTCGCTCTGGCCTGTACTACGTTCGGTGCCGAGCCGCCTGTGTCGGTCACGGCATAGTGGATGCGTGCCGTCGACGGCATGTGCTCGCGCATATAGTTGACGCCGACATTCATCAGTTCCACGGCATCAAGGGCGCTTCGGCCGAGATGCGGCGTGGCCGAAGCATGTGAGGCGCGGCCGCTAAAGTGGAAATTGATCTCGTTGCAGGCGAGCGATACCGGATTGTTCACTCCAGCAAAGGCAGCCGGATGCCAGCAAATGGCGATGTCGACATCATCGAAGACGCCGGCGCGGACCATGAAGCCCTTGGATGAGCCGCCCTCTTCGGCAGGGCAACCATAGTAGCGGATACGGCCCTTGACGCCATTTGTTTCGAGGAAGTCCTTGACGGCGGCAGCCGCAAGCATGGAACCGGCGCCGAGCATGTTGTGGCCGCAGCCATGGCCATTGCCGTTCGCGAGCGCCTCGCGCTTTTCAGCCAGCCCAGCGACCTGGCTGAGGCCGGGAAGCGCGTCGAACTCGCCGAGGATGGCAATCACCGGCCCATCTTCGCCAGCTTCGCCCATGACGGCTGTCGGCAAACCGGCGATGCCGCGCTCGACGCGAAAACCTTCGGTTTCGAGCTGCCGCGCATGCTCTTCGGCAGAGCGATATTCCTCATAGTTCGTTTCCGGCATATCCCAGACGCGGTCGCTGAGCGCAAAAAAGGCCTCACGCTTTGCTTCGACGATGTCCCACACGGCTTCGGTGTTTTTCATGGCTTTCAAACCGGCTTCATTTCGCATAGTATCCAAAATTGGCGCCAATTTATGGTACAAATTTTATTTGTGCAATCCGTGTGCATGAATAAATTTTGGACAACCTCAAGCGCTTCTTACGCCTACAGAATCCGCGATTGGCGTGCTATCGGTGATGAAAAACGGGGAGATCGCATGGCAGATGTCGTGATGGAAGAAAAGGCGGAAGCGCCCGGCACGCGCGACGTGACAGACTTCATCCTGCAGGACATTCTGGCCGGCATTCTGCCTCCTGGGACGTGGTTGAAGCAGATTGACCTCGAACGTCGATACAATTGTACCCGCCCCGAAGTGCGCCGTGCGCTCGATCGCCTGGCGCAGAAACGGCTAGTCGAGCACGTGCAGAACCGCGGCTATCACGTCTATGAGCCGGACGGCCGCCGGGCGCGGGAAGTCAGCGAAATTCGCGTCATTCTCGAAACGGCCATTGCTGGAACAATCATCCAGAACGCCTCGGCAGGGGATGTCAGCACTCTCAGGACGCTTGCCGAGCACTTCGATCAAATGGCGCTGAACGGCACGATGCTGGAGCTCTATGAGGCCAATCTTGCCTTTCACCGCCAGCTGCTGGTGCTCGGCGGCAATCTGGAACTCGTCGATCTCATCACCGAGATCCGCCAGAGAACCTCGTCCGCGCCGGTCTCCCAATGGCGCACACGTGCCCGCGTCGAACAGTCCGGCCGGGAGCATCACTTGATGATTGATGCGATCGCTGCCGGTGAGACCGAACGGCTGAAGGACCTTATGCGGCAGCACATTCGTCAGAACTGACAGGCCCATGCGCTGATCCTGCTATTGGCAACCGATTTTCACCCAAGCTGGCGGAAAGCCAAGATATTGCAGATCTGGGCCCATGAGCCGGCCGGAGTATATTATTGAGCTAGTTGCGTCGAGTTTTTCCAGAAAGCAATGAAGGGTCGCGCATTCCTTTCAACTGCTACCAAAAAGAACGCCGACGATGGCCGGCGGCGTCCTCATATCCAGAGCGCGGCAAGAGTGCCACTCGGCCCGGCGCGCATTGCCGAGCCGGCGCCTACAGATGCGCAGGGTCTCACAGCATCTTCGGTCCGATTGCCTTTGCTTCACAATCCAGAAGCAAGGATCAACTGCGAGGTTGCATCGACGCCAAGGCGAGGGTCGATGCAGCCAGGACTGCGGTAAGGGTCAGGGGCCCAACAGCGCCATAGTGGTCAACGATATAGCCACCGAAAACCGCGCCGATACTGATGGCGACCTGAAAAGAGACGACCATCAGGCTGCCTGCCGCCTCCAGAGCGTCGGGTGCGCCGCGGGAAAGATTGGTGGGCAGCACCACCGGCGCCATGCCGAAGGCGAAGCCCCAAAGCGTGACGAGAGCGAACGCAATGGCGCTATGAGCGCCCCAGAGCACCAAAGCAAATGCAGCAAACGCCATTAACGCTGCCGTGACAACGAGTGCCAGGCGGATACTGGCGTCGGCCATTCTGCCACCAGCGATGTTGCCGATCACTGAGGCAATGCCAAACCCAAGCAGCGCCAGGGCGATCGATCTGGTTTCAAGAAGCGTCACTCGTTCGAGGAAGGGACGCACATAAACCGAGCCAGCAAAATGGCCCGTCATGAGCAAAAGGATTGCCAGCATCCCCAGTTGAATGCCACGCCGCCGTGTCAGCCGAAAAACATCTGCGAGACTGTTGCTTGTACTTGCAGGCAGTGTTGGCAAGGTGAGTACCTGCAGCAGCATTGCAAGCGCGGCAAGCCCCGCTGTCATGGCCATGGCGCTGCGCCATCCCAGCCAGTCGCTGATCAGAGCACCCATCGATGGTGCAGCTATTGTGGCGAGCGACACGCCGAGGGTGACGATAGCCATGCCCCGGCCCGTTGCATTGGCGCCGACCAGCCTCGACACAACGGCAACTGAAAGCGCCCAGAAACCGCTAAGGGCGATGCCCAATCCAGCCCGGCCTAACAACAATAGCGAAAAATCGGTCGCTAGTGCTGCAAGAATATTGGATCCGATTGCCAATGCACTGAGACCGACCAGCACCGTCTTTCGGTTCAATCTGCCGATGAGAACATTGCTCAGAAGGGCAGTCACAGCACCGACGGAAGCGGTAGCGGTGACGACCTGGCCGGCTGTTCCTTCGGTAATCCCGAGGTCGCGCGCCAGCGGCGTCAGCAGGCCCGCCGGCAGGAACTCGGCCGATACCAGTGCAAAGCTGGTGGCCGCCATCGAAAGAACGGCAAGCCAGGTCGCAGCATTCCACGTGGATGGCTCAGGGATCTCCAGGCCAATTGCTGCTCCGTCAAGCTGTGATGTTGTGTCCGTCATCCGTGTCTCTCCTTAGGTTGGAGATGTCATAGACGAACTGTTCTGGATGATATGTATCTTAGGATCCGAAATCCATGTCTATTCGTCCGGAATTTGTGCGGCGCACAACACCCGGTGAGACCCTCGTGATACGCTTGAAGGCGCGAGCGAAGGATGCCTCGGACTCATAGCCTAACCGGGAAGCAACCTCGGCAACCGACATGCCGCTTTGCCCCAACAACTCACGAGCAAGCTGCATGCGCAGACGGGCGAGATAGTGTGCTGCGCCTTCTCCCAAAATAGCACTGAAGCGCTCCGCAAAGATGGAACGCGACTGGCCTGCCACGCCGGCGAGACTTTCCAGGGTCCAGTTGTGGCCGGGGTCTCGATGCATGGCTGCCAAGGCACGACCGATGTGAGGATCGCGGATGGCGGCGAGCCAACCCGTGGTCAAGGCCCCGCTGCAATTGACCCAACAGCGGATAAGACGCGCTGCGAGCAAGTCCGCCATTCGCGATAAGACGGTAGCACTCCCCATTTGTGGCTGTGTCGCCTCCGCCGACATTGCTGCCAGCAGGGGGCCAACGACCGGGTCATTGCCGGCAACATCGCAGCCCTTGATGATTGGTGGCATCAGAGCGATCAAGGGATTAAGCGCATGCGCGCCCAACGCCATGGAGCCGCAGAAGAGAGTGCTTGTCGCACCCGTTCCTTCCCGTACCACTTCGCAGACGTTGCTCCCCCACCTCGTTATCTGACAGCTTTTAAGCGAGTCGCCCTCAACATCTGGTGCGCTGGCCAATCGATGCTCGATGCCTTGCGGCAGCAGCACCAGATCGCCATCGTTCAACTCCTGCCATCCTTGGGGTTCCGTGTGGATCCAGCACGGACCCTGGCTTACAAAGTGAAAACGAAGAAGCTGTTGTTGCGGAAAGGCGATGCTCCATGGATGTCTGAGTTCGCAGCGTCCATAGTTGACCCCACTCAAGCGAAAGTCTTGCAGGACTTCACTTAGCGCATCCATGGGGATATTTGACGACGACAATGGTCGAGACGAACGGTCAAGCATTTAGCCAATCTAGGTCTCGAGCGTCCAGCATTCAAGCAGGGTGGCCACGCGGCGCAATTGGTTTTCCTGCACTGTTCCTGTTCCTGATTTCAAATATGATCGCTGCAGAACAGCCGCGCCCCTTATGGCTTCCAGCCGCCGGATTGAAATCAGGTTCGAAAGACGGAAGCGCGCTACATTTCGAGCCTTCTGATCGCGAAGACTCGATCTCAGCTATGCGTTGATTGCATAACGTGTGCGGGCGCCAGGACCTAGCAGCAACCGAGCCCCTTTGCGTGGACCCGCCAGGATCGCGGCGACCAGTCTATAAGGCCAAGCCACGTTCAATGACTCCAGTCAGGGCTCCTAAGAACCTCCCCCGTCGTCAATCAAACCTTGAAACTCCAAATTCGATACTAGCCGAGCAGCGTCATTTGCGAGGCCACTTGCTCCTCGAAGAATTTGGAAAAAGTAGCAATGCGCGGTGGCAGCGCCTGATAGGGTGGGTAATAGAGCGTTAGCCACAGGTCGGGCGGCGCCCAGCCCTGGAACACGTGCACAAGGCGGCCGCTTCGCAGATGCTCGGCAATATTAAATCCGGGCAGCATCGCGACACCGGTCCCATCGGCAGCCATGTCGGCCAGCACTTCACCATTGTTGGCACTGAAGGAGCGCCCCGCCGAGATCGTCATGCTCGATCCGCCGTCCGAAAGCACCCAGGTCTCTCTTCGGCTCTCGCCGCTATAGGCAAGGCAATCGTCTGGCGTCAGCTCGCCCGGGTGCTGCATGGTCACGTACCGGCTTCCCGGCGCTGCCACCAGAATACGAGGAACGACGCGAATCTTGCGCCAGATGGTGAACTTGTCGGACGGTTGGGAGGATATGCGGATTGCCAGGTCATAGTCGTCATCGACGATATTCACGAGCCCGTCCGACAGCGAAATCTCGAAGCTTATCCTTGGATAACGCTCCCTGAAGCCCGACAGTATCGGCGGCAGCACAGTTTTGCCGAACCAGGTCGGCGCGCTGATCCGCAACCGCCCTTCATCGGCCTTGTGAGCATTCATCACCTCCTTGCGCGCATCTTCCAGCATCGCGATCGCCGGCTGTATCTGGGCGGCAAACACAGCACCGTCAGTCGTCAGCGACACCTGCCGCGTGGTCCGCACGAAAAGTTGGAGGCCGAGATCGGCCTCCAGTGCGGCAATCGCTCGCGTCACCGCCGCGGGGGTCATGTCGAGTTCGCGTGCGACCTGGGCGAAGTTGCGCTTCTCGGCCGCCAAGAGGAATGTTTTCAGGGCTTTATAGTCGTTCATCTCGATTATTTCAAAAATAGCAATTCAATCGAAAGTAATATTGCAATTCCGGGGACTGATCAACCGACATACATCTTGGGCATCAAACAGACAACGCCCGAGAGAAAGGCCAGGAACATGATCAAGGATATCACGGGACTGCATCACGTCACATCGATGGCGTCGGATGCCCGCCAGAACAACCAATTCTTCACCGACACGCTCGGCCTTCGCCGCGTCAAGCAGACCGTGAATTTCGACGACCCGAGTGTTTACCACCTCTATTATGGCGATGAGAACGGTTCGGCCGGAACAGTCATGACTTACTTCCCTTTCGAGCACATGATGCGCGGCAGGGCCGGTGTCGGCGAAGTTGGCGAAACCCAGTTCTCCGTACCGAAGGGCTCGCTTGCCTTCTGGCGTGAGCGCCTTGCCGCACAGAATGTTGGCGGCCTGCAGGAAGACACGGTCTTCGGCGCCAGGCGTCTGCGCTTCAACGGCCCGGACGGCGACGGTTTTGCACTCATCGAGACTGCCGATGACGCCAGACCGGCCTGGACTGGCGGTGATGTCTCGCACGAGGCTGCGATCCGAGGTTTTTCCGGGGCTCGCCTCAACGTGCGTGACACGGCTGCGACAGAAGAACTGCTGAGCTTCATGGGCTACGAGCGCGCCGACAAGGAAGGGGATGTTACCCGCTTTATCATGCCCGACGGTAATGGTGCCGACACAATCGATCTCGCCGCCTTGCCAGAAACGCCCTTTGCTCGCCAGGGCGCCGGATCGGTCCATCATATAGCGTTTGCCGTCGACAATCGCCAAAAGCAGATCGAAGTGCGCAAGGCGCTAATGGATACGGGCTATCAGGTAACCCCTGTCATCGACCGCGATTACTTCTGGGCCATCTATTTTCGTACGCCGGGTGGGGTCTTGTTCGAGATTGCCACCAATGAACCTGGCTTTAATCGTGATGAGGACACCGCGCATCTCGGCGAAGTGCTGAAATTGCCGACCCGCTACGAGCCGTTCCGCGATAGGATCGAAGCCAATCTCCAGCCGCTGGCTGCCTGAGGGAGCCCTTGGCAGACACCGACAATTCAAAGCGCCGCAGGACTAACCCCCTGCGGCGTTACACGATTTTGTGTTCTGCGGATTGCCGCAAACCTGTCTTGAAGAGGCAAGGCGCCGCCCGTAAACGAACTTTCGGCTCACCAGGCGATCCCGTCGTGAGCCGCGGCATCGAGATGCCGTGCCGAATGCTTCGAACGGAAGGTTGCTGACTTGGGACCCATCTCTATCGATCACATCAAACCAGCCCAGTCAAAGCCAACGGACAGTTTTGGCTGCCCGTTCGACAAGCTCTACAAGGACCAGTCGATTGTGGGGGCCGATATTGTCTTTTTCCGCAAGGGTAGTCGCGACGGCCATCTGCAGCAGATCGAGGCCGAGGCCAGCAATCGCGGTTTTGTCGTGGGCTTATCCACCACCGGAAGGCATACCCGGCGTGTCTTCCATGAGCACCACGCGACCAATCATGCCTTCGATCGGGACGCGATCTACATCCGAGACATGTCCGACCATTACAAGGCTGACCTTGGCGGCGCTTTCGACTTTCTGCTCCTTCAAATCTCACCGACTTCGCTCGAACGGATAGCAGAGGAGGCCGAGCTAGCCGGAGTGAATTCGCTCACTGCGGAAACGGCGTCGAAGGATGTCGTGCTTTCCAACCTTGCCCGCGTGCTGATACCCGCGCTGGAAAGCCCCGAAAAAGCACCGCAATTATTTGTCGACCAGATGGCCACCGCAATCGGCAGCTATCTCGTGCAGCGCTATGGCAATAGATCGACCCCCTTGGCGCTCCGCTCCAGAATGCTGTCGCGTGTTCAGGAGAAGCGGGCCAAGAGCCTTCTCCTCGACAACCTCGATGGGGAGATATCTGTCCTCGACGTCGCCAGGGCATGCAACCTTTCGCGCGGCTACTTCATTCAAGCCTTCCGCGAGACGACGGGCATGACGCCTTACCGGTGGCTTCTCAACGAACGGGTTTCGCGTGCTCGAGAACTCTTGCGCACGCCCGATATACCGCTTTCGGAAGTCGCAACCTCATGCGGCTTTGCCGACCAGAGCCATTTCACTCGTGTTTTCACCAATCTTGTCGGCACGACGCCTGGAAGCTGGCGGCGCAGTTGCTGAGGACCACGCCTGGGGCAGCGGCGATTTCCAGGTTTTGATTGACCGCAAGTGCATTTCGTCCAATCGACCTGACTTTTAGACAAGACCCGCCTCGACAATTGAGCGATTTGTCACCCATTCAAACTAGGTTTTTTCGGTGAGCGCCCGCAATCTGGAAAGGGCTTTCATCGCGTAGATTATTGCATTTGGAGCAATTCAATCGGAATTAATATTGCAATTCCGCCGCACACCAAACCGATCTAGGTTCCATTTCAGCAGCCAAGACGAACGAAAAGAGATGGGCCGCTAACACCGATTAACCGGCTCCGGCCACCCAAGAGCATTCTGAAAGCCACTCCGCGCCGACCAGAAAAGTGCTTCACATGTCAACCCGCCGCATCAGCGGTTCAAGCAGACGGAAGAGAAACCTGAAATGTCCAAGAAGCTCGAAGTCCTGACCCCGAAGAACAGCCAGCTCATCTTCATCGACCAGCAGCCGCAGATGGCGTTCGGCGTCCAGTCGATGGATCGCCAGGTACTGAAGAACAATGTTGTCGGCCTCGCCAAGGCTGCCAAGATCTTCAACATCCCGACGACCATCACCACCGTCGAGACGCTGTCCTTTTCCGGCCACACCTTCCCTGAACTCCTCGCCGTCTTCCCGGAAAACGACATCCTCGAACGTACCTCCATGAACTCCTGGGATGACCAGAACGTTCGCGATGCGTTGGCCAAGAACGCCGCCGAAGGACGCAAGAAGATCGTCGTTTCCGGCCTTTGGACAGAAGTCTGCAACACCACCTTCGCGCTGTCTGCGATGCACGACATGCCCGACTACGAGATCTACATGGTCGCCGACGCTTCCGGCGGCACGTCTTCCGAGGCCCACAAATACGCGATGGACCGAATGGTCCAGGCCGGGGTGGTTCCGGTGACCTGGCAGCAGGTTTTGCTCGAATGGCAGCGCGACTGGGCTCACCGCGAGACCTATGACGCGGTCACCTCGCTGGCCAAGGAGCATTCCGGCGCCTACGGCATGGGCATCGACTATGCCTACACGATGGTCCACGACGTAGACGAACGCGTCACCCACGGCAAGCGCATCGGCCCGAACCCGGCCAAGTAAGTCCGCCATCCAACCCATTCGGCCCGCTTCGGCAGCATGAAAGGATGTCTTGCCGAAGCGGCGCCTCCATCGTCGAGGACGCTCCAATGAAACTCTATCTCTTTTCCCTGGGCGCCGGTCTTCTGGTCGGCATTGTCTACAGCCTGCTCAATGTCCGCTCTCCGGCTCCGCCGGTGGTTGCGCTGGTCGGCCTGCTTGGCATTCTGGTTGGCGAACAGCTCATTCCCTTCGCAAGAACGCTGATCGCCAAGGAGCCCGCGGCAGTGTCGTGGATCAACCAGATCAAGCCGCACATGTTCGGCCATATGCCGAAAGGCGACGTCCGCAATGACATCGTCGTGTCTCGCCAAGCTCAGACGAAGTCTGATAGCTGAGGCCGCAAGAGGAGATTCGCTTGCGATGGGGCCGCCGATGCCCAGTTGCCCCGGCGCAAAGCGTTGAAATCAATCTTAATAGTGAAGCCAGGAGCATATCTCATGTTCGCCGACCTCATCCTCCACCACGGTTTGATCACCACGCTCGACCGTTCGAAACCGAATGCCACTGCCGTCGCGATCAAGGACGGTACCTTTCTGGAGGTTGGCACCGATGCCGAAATCATGGCTTTCGCCGGCCCCGACACCAGGATCGTCGACCTCAAGGGCAAGCGTGTCCTGCCGGGCCTGATCGATAACCACACCCACGTCGTGCGTGGCGGCCTGAACTTCAACATGGAACTGCGCTGGGATGGCGTTCGCTCGCTTGCCGATGCCATGGACATGCTGAAGCGCCAGGTGGCCGTGACACCCGCCCCGCAATGGGTGCGCGTTGTCGGCGGCTTTACCGAACACCAGTTCGTCGAAAAGCGCCTGCCCACGATCGAGGAGATCAATGCGGTTGCGCCCGACACGCCTGTCTTCCTGCTGCATCTCTATGACCGGGCACTGCTGAATGGTGCAGCCCTTCGTGCCGTCGGCTACACAAAGGACACACCGAACCCGCCAGGCGGCGAAATTACCCGCGACGCCAATGGTAACCCGACCGGCATGCTTCTCGCCAAGCCGAACGCCGGCATTCTCTATGCGACGCTGGCCAAGGGCCCGAAACTGCCCTTCGATTACCAGGTCAATTCTACCCGCCACTTCATGCGTGAACTGAACCGGCTCGGCATTACCGGCGTCATCGATGCTGGCGGCGGTTTCCAGAACTATCCCGATGACTACGAAGTCATCCAGAAACTGTCGGACGAAAACCAGCTCACTGTCCGCCTCGCCTACAACCTCTTCACCCAGAAGCCCAAGCAGGAAAAGGAGGACTTCCTCAACTGGACGTCCTCGGTCAAATACAAGCAGGGCAATGATTATTTCCGCCACAACGGCGCCGGCGAGATGCTGGTCTTTTCGGCAGCCGATTTCGAGGATTTTCGCCAGCCGCGACCTGAGATGGCACCGGAAATGGAAGGCGAGCTCGAAGAGGTCGTTCGGGTGCTGGCTCAGAACCGCTGGCCCTGGCGTCTGCACGCCACTTATGACGAAACCATCTCGCGCGCGCTCGACGTCTTCGAGAAGGTCGACAAGGATATTCCGCTCGAAGGCCTGAACTGGTTCTTCGACCATGCCGAAACGATCTCGGAGCGCTCCATCGACCGCATCGCGGCATTTGGCGGCGGCATTGCCACCCAGCATCGCATGGCCTTTCAGGGTGAATATTTCGTGGAGCGCTATGGCCACGGCGTCGCTGAAGCCACCCCGCCGATCCGCCGCATGCTCGACAAAGGCGTCAACGTCTCGGCCGGCACCGATGCAACGCGCGTCGCCTCCTATAACCCCTGGGTTTCGCTTGCCTGGATGGTCACCGGCAAGACAGTCGGCGGCATGCAGCTTTATCCACGTGCCAACTGCCTAGACCGCGAAACGGCCCTCAGGATGTGGACGGAAAAGGTGACCTGGTTCTCCAACGAGGAAGGCAAGAAGGGTCGCATCGAGAAGGGCCAGTTCGCCGATCTCGTCGTGCCAGACAAGGACTTCTTCTCCTGCGCCGAGGACGAGATCTCCTTCCTGACATCGGATCTCACCATGGTCGGCGGCAAGGTCGTCTATGGCGCCGGCGACTTCAAGGCGCTCGACGAAAGCGACGTGCCTCCAGCCATGCCCGACTGGTCGCCGGTCAGAAAGTTTGGCGGTTATGCCGCCTGGGGCGAACCGGAAGGCGCTGGTCGCCACTCGCTGCGCCGCACCGCGATCGCTTCGTGCGGCTGCGCCAACGACTGCGGTGTCCACGGCCATGACCATGCCGGCGCCTGGACTTCGAAACTGCCGATCGCCGACCTGAAGGGCTTCTTTGGCGCGCTTGGTTGCTCCTGCTGGGCCGTCTAAGACCCGTCACGACCACAGGCGTCTAGCGCGGGCAGCGTATCACCGCTGCCCCGTTCCCACCTTCCACTTAATTGCAAATTTCGCAATTAATACGAAATTATTGATGCAATTGTTGGCGGCAATAATTCCAGCCAATATCGCTCCAACAGCCATACAGAGCGCCGTTTCTTACGACCGGCCACATTCAAAGGAGCAGACATGACTGACAAAGCATCATTCAAAAAAGAGCGGAGCGCGCTCGCAGCAGTCGTCACCGCTCCCACCACGCGCACGGTTGCGCTTCTGGCGCTTTGCGCGGCCTATATCCAGGGACCGCTTTTCAAGATCGCAGATTTCAATGGTGCGATCGCCGAGATGGACCATTTCGGCCTGCATCCGGCGCCTTTCTTTGCCGTGGCTGTGATCACCTTTGAGCTCACCGCTTCCGCAATGGTGGTCTCGGGCCTGCTGCGTTGGGCAGGGGCGTTGGCATTGTCGGGGTTTACACTTCTCGCAACCCTCGTGGCGCTGCGTTTCTGGGAACTCGCCCCTGGCATGGAGCGGATGATGGCAACGAATGCCTTCTTCGAACATCTGGGCCTGACTGGCGCCTTCGTTCTCGTCGCCGCCGTTGATCTCACCAAAGGAGCAGCCAAATGAGCCCCGCACGGTCCTCAGGGGGCAGTTTCGCCCCACTCGCTCAACCTGTCTTCGCAGTTCTTTGGACAGCCACGGTGCTTGGCAACACAGGCAGTTTCATGCGCGATGTCGCAAGCTCCTGGCTGATGACGGACCTCTCGGCCTCGCCAGCTGCCGTGGCGCTGGTTCAGGCGGCCGGCACATTGCCGATCTTCCTTCTCGCCATTCCGGCCGGCGTGCTGACCGACATCCTCGATCGCCGCAAGTTCCTGATCGCCGTGCAATTCCTGCTCGCCTCAGTCAGCATCACGCTGATGGTTCTGGCACACACCGGAATGCTTTCTGTCAGCGCCCTGATCGGACTTACCTTCCTCGGCGGCATTGGTGCTGCGCTGATGGGCCCCACCTGGCAGGCGATCGTGCCGGAACTGGTAAAGCGGGAGGATGTAAAGAGCGCCGTCGCCCTCAATTCGCTCGGCATTAACATTGCCCGCTCGATAGGACCTGCTGCTGGTGGCCTGCTTCTGGCAGCTTTTGGGGCCGGCATTACTTATGGCGCCGATGTCGCAAGCTATTTCGTTGTCATCGCTGCCCTCGTCTGGTGGCCACGAGCAAAGAATGCCGATGACGCGCTCGCCGAGGGCTTCCTTGGCGCCTTCCGTGCCGGTCTTCGTTATACCCGCGCCAGCCGTCCGCTGCATGTCGTGCTTCTGCGCGCGGCAATCTTCTTCGCCTTCGCCAGCGCCGTCTGGGCACTACTGCCGCTCGTCGCCAGGCAATTGCTTGGCGGAGATGCCGGCTTCTACGGAATTCTGCTTGGTGCGGTCGGTGCCGGTGCCATCGGCGGTGCGCTCGTCATGCCGAAGTTGCGTGAACGCTTCGACGCCGATCGACTGCTTCTCGGCGCCGCAGTCATTACGGCTCTCGTTATGGCAGCGCTCTCGCTCGCCCCGCCGCAATGGGTCGCCATCATCGTCCTGCTTTTCCTCGGGGGCGCATGGATCACCGCGCTGACGACTCTCAACGGCGCGGCCCAGGCAATCCTGCCCAACTGGGTGCGAGGCCGTGGCCTTGCCGTCTATCTGACCGTCTTCAACGGCGCGATGACGGCTGGCAGCATCGGCTGGGGCACAGTCGGTGAGGTTGCCGGCGTACCCGGTACACTGCTGATCGGCGCTGCGGGCCTGTTGGTCGCTGGTATCATCATGCATCGCATCAAACTGCCGGCCGGCGATGCTGATCTCGTGGCCTCAAACCATTGGCCAGAACCGCTGGTCGCAGAACCGGTCGCCCATGACCGTGGCCCAGTCCTGATCCTCATCGAGTACCAGGTGGAAAAACATCACCGCACTGCCTTCCTTCGTGCAATCGACGAACTCTCCGAGGAACGTCGCCGCGATGGCGCCTACGGCTGGGGCATCACCGAGGATTCGGCCGATCCTCAAAAGATTGTCGAATGGTTCATGGTGGAGTCCTGGGCCGAGCATCTGCGCCAGCACAAGCGTGTGTCGCAAGCGGATGCGGACCTGCAGAGCAAGGTTCTGACGTATCATTCAGGCTCGGAAAGACCAGTCGTCCGACATTTCCTGACGATCAACCGTCCGGGGGCTGCCTGATTCTCGTCATTGGTGGCGGGAGTAGTTGCCCGCCGATAATTTCAATATGCGCAATTAAATCTGAATTATTGATGCAATTGTTGATGGCCATGTTCTTCGACAATATCCGTCCATCAGACACCCGTCGCGCACCACACCCGACGGAAACCGGAGCCGAAATGACCGATAACCTCTTCCCTGTTACACGCCGCGCTGCCCTCGTCACTGGAGCTGCCGCCGCTGCGTCCCTTGCAATTCCAACCTCTTTCAGCGTTGCAGCCAACGCTGCATCCACGAAGCACTCCACTGAAGGAAGCAAAAACATGAGCACTGTAACCACTAAGGACGGCGTTGAGATCTTCTACAAGGACTGGGGTCCGAAGGACGCACAGCCGATCATGTTCCACCACGGCTGGCCGCTGTCGTCCGACGATTGGGACGCACAGATGTTGTACTTCCTCGCCAATGGATATCGCGTCGTCGCCCATGACCGCCGCGGTCACGGCCGTTCGGCCCAGGTCTCCGAAGGTCACGACATGGACCATTACGCCTCCGATGCGTTTGCCGTCGTCGAGCACCTGAACCTAAGGAATGTCGTGCATATCGGTCACTCGACAGGCGGCGGTGAAGTCGCTCGCTATGTCGCCAAGCATGGTCAAAAGGCCGGCAGGGTCGCCAAGGCGGTTCTCGTCTCCGCCGTTCCACCGCTCATGGTCAAGACGGCCTCGAACCCCGAGGGCCTGCCGATCGAAGTTTTTGACGGCTTCCGTTCGGCACTTGCCGCCAACCGCGCGCAGTTCTTCCGCGATGTTCCGGCCGGCCCATTCTATGGCTTCAACCGCGACGGTGCGAAGATCCAGGAAGGCGTGATACAGAATTGGTGGCGTCAGGGCATGATGGGCGGCGCCAAGGCCCACTATGATGGCATCAAAGCGTTCTCCGAAACCGATCAAACGGAAGACCTGAAGGAAATCACCGTGCCGACGCTTGTCCTACACGGTGAGGACGATCAGATTGTGCCGATCGCGGATTCGGCACTCAAGTCGACCAAGCTTTTGAAAAACGGTTCGCTCAAAACCTATCCAGGCTTTTCGCACGGGATGCTGACGGTTAACGCCGATGTCCTGAACGCCGATCTGCTGGCCTTCATCAAAGCTTAAAGCCAGATGCGTTGGGTGCGGCGAGAAATCGCCGCATCCCGGGACGCCTGTGGCTTGGCATTTTGGGCGATCTGTTAAATCCACCTACGACTAGTGTCGCGGGGATTGTATCTGACCTCCAGCTTTGCGAAGCCGGTAGGGCTGTGAAACGACGGTGCCGAGCCACGGTGAATAATAGTGCAAGGCAAACATGCTGATCCCTTATGGCGACAATTGCCGTACCCGGCAGAAACGACAACAGCACCCGCTGGGTTCGTCGCCGCAAGTAGTCGGAGCCGCAGTGTTGTATTGCCATTCGATGAACGGCACTTCAGCATCTTGGGGTTTTCCTGAAGGTTGTGATTGACAATGGCCAACGGCACGCAGCGCTCCAGATCCGCGAACAGACGCGGCCGGCCGAACATTGGCCAGGGGTGACTGAGATTTCGCGCCGCAAGCCATTTTTCGCGGATGGCCTGGGTAAGACAAAGCGCGACCGACAAGACCGATGGCTTTTCCAGGTGAGGCAGAAGTCGATGGCCAGTGTCGCCATATCGGGTGACGACGGCCAAATACGAACGGCCGACGACCACAACCGCTCCGTCGACCACCTCCAGGAAATGAATGTCCGTGGAGGCATTGTCGATCTGGGAGACGTCGAGCGGGTGGGGCATCCGGAATCTGGTGGCTAACCCTAATGGGCATATGACATTTGTCCGTTTGAAATCGATAAGTAAAAGCCAAAGCCGATGATATTTCCTAGGTACATCTACGGATAGCATCCTCAAGATAGGCCCTTATAAGTAGTGTTGCCTGTCTGAAAAGCTTAACGCTAGGAGGTAGATCGAATGCGCGAACTGAACAGTCACGAACTAAGTCTCATCAGCGGGGGCAGGGGTGGTGGAAGTGGCAACCCTGGGAAGTCGACTTCGAAGAGTTCCAGCAGGTCCCCGACCGGCGGAGTATTTGGATCTGATGGCAAGGGCCTGAATGGGCGTCCTTCCACAGGCTCTAACGGAAAGGATCGTTGCGCGCCAGGGGGGGCGCCGACCTCGTAGCAGACCGCATTGCAGCACGAGACTTAGGTGCCGAAAACGAGGTATTAGTTGTATAAACAATCAATCATGAGCGTTCGGCGCCTAATTCTCTTGTCATTCGTTATACTCTTGGCAGGTGGCGCTTGGCTTTGGTTGCTTTCGCGAGCGCCACAATCCAGCGAATTCACGCGACAGGCGGTTCTAGTAAGCAACGAGCCCCTTGACGATGTAATCATCGGCAACGCGAATGCGCCCGTGTCCATAGTTGAGTATGCGTCGATGGGATGTCCACACTGTGCAGCGTTCGCCACGCAGGTTTTTCCAGCGCTGCGGGAGAGATTTATCGACACCGGTAAGGCAAATTTCGTTATGCGGGACTTTCCGCTCGATACGGCATCAGCTGGCGCCGCCATGTTGGGGCGATGCGTTCCGGCGAAAGCTCGGCAGCCGTTGCTTGATGCGCTTTTCGAGCAGCAGAATGAATGGGCTCGGGGCGCAAATGCTAAGGCAGCTCTTTTGCGCATTTCAAGACTTGCAGGATTGTCTGAAGTTGCGTTTCTCAAATGCCTATCAAACCAGACCTTGTTGGATCAAATCATTGACGGGCGAAAGAAAGCTGAGCAACTTTTTGACGTGCATGGGACGCCCACGTTCTTTATCAACGCAAAGCGCTATTCCGGTGCCTTTTCCGTCGATGAGATGTCGAAATACCTGGAAGGCGTACTCGTGCGTCCGTAAATTCAAACTACGCTCCTAGTGCGAGGTACGACGAGAGCGGTCATTGCATTGTCATTGCCCTTTTGGAGTGCTTCGCCAACGGGCTATTCTGTTGAGTTCATGTGCGACAGGTTGCGCGTCGCTATTCTAAAATGACGTCGACGATGGTCAACTCGCCGCCAGAAAACTCGGGTCATCCTTTATCGCAAATAACTGCGTCCTCTTTTCTTCGCCCCGAAGTCATCGCCGCACAGCGCGTCAACTGGTTGGGTAGGCCGAAATTATTGCAGCCCCTTCCGATCTTGATGGTGGCGAGCATGGCAACGATAGCCATCTGCCTGGTGGCGCTCCTCATAATCTTCGGCGAATACACGCGCAGAGTCCGTGTTGTGGGCATTGTGACGCCGAGCGCCGGCGTTGTGCGAGTCGTCGCTCCGCAGGCCGGTAGCGTGATAAACATCGGCGTCGCGGAAGGTGTCGCCGTGCGTCAGGGTGCGACGCTTTCTACGCTCGGGTTTGATAGCTGGACCAGTTTGGGGGAAACAGGGGCGATAGTGCTGTCACAACTGGAGATTCAGCGCCAGGAAATTCTTGCAGAGATACACCGTCGCAACGATCTCGATGAGATCGAAAAAAGAGAGCTCGAAGATCAAGAACAAGCTCTGGTTCGCGAAGTGGAGGTGATCGGAAACCAGATTAATGGCACCTCCGATTACGTGGATGTCCTGCGAACCCTGATGAAGAAGCATCGTCTTTTGGCGGGGCAGGGCATCACAGTTCAAAGGGAATTCGAAACTCGCCAACAGGATTTCATGCAAACCAGAGCCAGCCTGGCCACGTTGCAACGGCAGCGTACGCAGTTGGATCAGCGACTGATTGAAGTCCACGCTAGACTGGCAAGCAGGCCAGCGCGCACCGCGTCACTCATTAGCGATCTGAAATGTCGATTGTCCGACATCGAAATTCAAATCGCGCAGGGCGAGGCGAGGCGACGCGTTTTCGTGTACGCGCCACGCGAAGGTGTAGTCACAGCTATACTCGCCCAACGAGGACAGTTTGTGCTCGCGGGTGCACCGCTTCTGTTCCTCTTGCCGTCGGGATCAAAGCAGGAGATCTATTTTTCCGTTCCCAGCAGTGCGATCGGCTTTGTGAAAGTGGGGGCCCAAGTGTTGCTTCGCTACGCCGCCTTTCCCTATGAGAGGTTCGGCCAGTATACGGGATCGGTGACAAAGGTATCGCGGGTGACCATTCAGCCGGGCGATGCGGAGTTGGCGCTTGCCGGAGATCCGTCCATGGCCGGTTCATATCGTGTGACCGTCGTACCGAAGACCCAATTCGTTACGGCTTACGGCCAAGCCCGACCCCTTCAGGCGGGGATGCAGGTTGAAACCGATATTCTTCTTGACCGTCGGCCATTGTGGAAATGGGTTTTAGAGCCCTTGTACAGCTTGCGCGGCCGTGCCGCCGACGTTTTCGAAGACCGAACGAAATGAGCGTATTGCGTCGCTTGTCCTTCGGTTTCGGACGGACGATCCCTGTCATCCTGCAAACGGAGGTCGCGGAATGTGGTCTGGCATGCCTGGCAATGGTGGCCAGACATCACGGATACGAGGTTGATCTTGCAAGCCTTCGCCGGCGATTCAGCGCTTCCTTGAAGGGCATCACGCTGGACAGTATGGTTCGAATTGCTTCTTCGTTAGGATTGACAACTCGGGCGCTTCGGCTCGACCTACATGAATTGCGCAATCTGCGACTGCCTTGCGTATTGCATTGGGATCTCCGGCATTTCGTGGTGCTCGAGCGTGTTGCAACAAACCACGCTACGATCGTCGATCCCGCCCGAGGCCGCAGACGTGTGCCGCTAAGCGAATTTTCAAGCAGCTTCACTGGAGTTGCCCTAGAAGCCTGGCCCGGGAGCGATTTTGAAAGGCAAAGCAAGCGTCAGCGGCTCCCTCTTATTTGTCTGTTTCGTCGTATAGTCGGACTGAAGCGAGCACTTGTTCAAATTGTGACCCTGTCCCTCGCTCTGGAAATCTTAGGGCTGATAATACCAATAGGGACGCAGATCATTGTGGATCAGGCCATCGTAGCGGGCGACCTCGACCTCCTCAGCCTTATTGCCATTGGGCTCGGATTGTTCCTCTTCGTCCAAACGATGGTCAGCGTTGCCCAGTCATGGGCCAGCTTGATGCTAGGTACATCGCTGAGTGTTCATTGGCAAATTGGCCTTTTCGATCATTTGTTGCGACTGCCGTTGGATTTCTTCGAAAAGCGGCACATAGGGGATATCGTTTCGCGGTTTGGGTCGCTCACCCCAATTCAAACGACACTAACCGCCGAACTCGTTGTCACCATGCTTGACGTCATCGTCATCTTCGCTTCAGCGGCGATGATGGTACTCTTCGGCGGTCAGCTTGCAGCTGTCGCGCTCGTTAGCCTCGGTCTCGATCTGATCCTTCGACTTCTCGCATACGTCCCCTACAGGGAGGCGAATGAGGCGGCAATCGTCCATAACGCCAAAGAAGACACACACTTCATGGAGACGATACGCGGCATTGCAAGCATCAAGGCGTTGGGTATTTGCGAGCGCCGCCAAAACGCCTGGCTCAACCTGCTTGTTGACACCATCAATGCTGGACTCCGGATCAAGAAGTTGGATCTACTTTTTGGAACAGTTGCGACCTTTGTGGCAGGTGTGGAAGGCATCGTGACGCTCTGGATGGGTGCCAGAGCGGTGATCGGCGGCAATATGACGACCGGCATGCTAATCGCGTTCATTTCATACAAAGGGATGTTCATCGTGCGATCTCAAAGCTTAATTGGGTTTGTGATCAAACTGCGAATGTTGAACCTCCACACGGAGCGTGTAGCCGACATTGCCCTGGCTGAACCAGAAGAAATGACCCGCCGTGACTTTGCCACTCTCGTGAATCCAGTGAGGCTTGGAGCATTGTGCGCGACAGACATATGTTTCCGCTACGGCGACAGCGAACCCTTCGTCTTAAACGGGTTGAGCCTCTCTGTTTCACCGGGAGAGAGTCTGGCGATAACCGGTGCGTCCGGTTCCGGAAAGACAACCGTCCTGAGAATCATGGCAGGGTTGATCACGCCGACGAGCGGAACCGTCAGCCTCGGCGGGCAAGATATCCGGCAGATGGGTCTAAGTTACTACCGGAGTCAGATAGCCTGCGTGTTGCAGGAGGACCGGTTGTTTGCGGGGTCAATTGCAGAGAACATTGCTGTGTTTGATCCGCAGTTCGATGACAAATGGGTTGAGGAGTGTGCCAGAATCGCAGCCATTGACGAAGACATCCTTAAGATGCCCATGGGCTTCGAGACACTCGTGGGGGATATGGGGAGTGCTCTGTCGCGCGGCCAAATACAACGATTGTTTCTGGCGCGGGCTTTGTACCGGCGGCCTTCGATCCTCTTTCTCGATGAAGCAACCAGTCATCTAGATTCCAAGAGTGAAGCGACGATAAACAACGCAGTCGGGGCCTTGAGGATTACTCGAGTCATCGTCGCGCACCGGCAATCAACAATCGATATGGCGGATCGACAGATTTCCCTTGCTTGATTTTTGCGGTAGTGGCCTTGTCGGTACTGCAGTTGCCTTCTTCTTTCTGTCACCAATGCCGGCCTTTGACGAATCGATTTCAAGGCCGCAACGTGCTCGCGTCGAAATCTTCGCGGATTGGTCATCGCTCGAAGCCGAGGAACTGTGACGCGTGCTCGATAACCCTTGATTGCGAGGTCCGCTTCGTCTCAAGCCGCACGCGTCACGACGAGCAGCAACTTCTCGTGTTCGACGTTAGATGGCCATGCCAGTGTCCCCGCTGGCTCGGCCGCCCAAGTCCGTTGAAAGAGGCTCTAAGCGGTCAATAGCAGAGTGTACGGAGCATCCCTGCGTAATTGGGCTTTGCCTTGCAGTCAGTCGTGCCTTTGACGCGCCTAGGGCCTGGGCTCCTATTTGCTGACTTCGTGCTGAGCGCGGCATTGCTGTTAACATCGATGGGCTCGGTATGAGGAGCGCACGCTGAAAGGGAGCCTCCTGCAATGGTCACGCAGATGACTAGGAGCAATGAGCGTAACATGATCGCGTTTCTTCCACCAACTATGTTTGCTCGAGCAAGATTTCCTACGGAGGATAATGGTGCGCCAACCACGAGTATCAATCGCGTATCTATATAGCAAATATTAGGGAAGAAGCATGAAGCAAATTCGTTTCCAGAGTGTGGGCGTGCTCGCGCCAAGCAGCATTGATACAAAAAACCTCCTCGCAGCAGGCACGCGGCCGGCTCAATGCACCGCCCTTGCAATCCACCCCATCGCCTTAGCGAGGTTGCACACTCCGTTACTGCGCCGCCCTAAGTCCGGTTTTGCCACGCCTTGTCCCAACCTGATATCGCCTTTGTGATCGCTCAAAGCTGAAATCAAATTCATCCAATATGCTGCCGACTCCAATGTTGCGGCAAAGGACTTACGAGCATTCGCGGGTATTGGACGCTCTCCTCGCCATAGCGCGAGGTAGGTAGCGCGCGCTTTCCGCGGTGATTCGCGCTATACTAGCGCAGATGAAAAAGTCGGGGGGAGCCGATGACGACGTCTGTCAAGTATCCACCAGGACTGGTTGCGCTTTTTCTCGTCGAGATGTGGGAGCGCTTCAGCTACTACGGCATGCGGGCGATCCTCATCCTTTACCTCGTGGATCGGGTCGAAAACAGCGGCCTGGGTCTCGCCACGGCCGACGCCGCAGCGATCTATGGCCTGTATACCGCGTCGGCCTACATATTGGCGCTGCCAGGCGGTTGGATCGCCGACCGCTTCTGGGGTTGCAAGCGCGCGATCGTCGTTGGCGGTGTCGTCATCATGATCGGGCATGTCCTGCTCGCGGTCTCCGGCTCCGCTGCAATCGTGTTCTTCCTCGGCCTCCTCTGCATCGCGATCGGCACCGGGCTTCTCAAGCCAAACATCTCGACCATGGTCGGCCAACTCTATGACAAGAACGATATCGGCGGCCGCGACGCAGGGTTCTCGTTCTTCTACATGGGCATCAACATCGGCGCGATCCTCGGAGGACTTATTGCCGGCTATCTCGGCGAGAACTGGGGCTGGCATTGGGGTTTCGGCGCGGCTGCCGTTGCCATGTTCTTGGGGTTGATCAACTTCCTGCGGGCGAGCCGCACCTCGCTTCGCGACAAAGGTGGGGCGCCCGCCGTGCACCATCACCCCGACGCGGCGACCGGCCGTCGTGACCACCTCTTCACGGGTGCTATCGGTGGCCTCGTCGTCGTCCTGGTCGCCGCAGCAGCGCTAACCGGTCAGATCAATCTGACCAGCGCGCAAGGGCTGGCACAGGCCATGGGCCTGATCATCGTGACTGTGGCCATCGGCTTCTTCCTCAACATCTATTTGGCAGGGGACCTGAGTGGCTCGGAGAAACGGCGCATGATCGTCCTTGCGCTCCTTTTCGTGGCCGCCGCGCTCTTCTGGTCCGGTTTTGAACAGGCCGGCTCCTCGCTCAACCTCTTCGCAAACGACCTCACACAGCGCCAACTTGGCGGTTTCACGGTGCCTGCCTCATGGTTCCAGAACTTGAACTCCCTCTTCATCATCCTGCTGACCCCGGCTTTTGCGGCGTTCTGGATCTATGCCGAGAAACGCTGGACCATTCCCGTTTTCGTGAAGTTTGGACTGGCGCTCGTCGCGATGGGCCTGGGCTACCTGATCCTAGTGCCGGCGGCGCACACAGCGGCAACGGGCGTAAAGGTTACCGGGCTCTTCCTCGTCTGTACCTACCTGCTGCACACAGTCGGCGAACTGATGCTCAGTCCGGTCGGGCTTTCAACCTTCTCCCGCCTTGCGCCAGAGCGCTTCACCAGCCAGATCATGGGGTTCTGGTTTGTCGCCGCGTCGCTCGGCAACCTGATGGCGGGATTGCTGGCCGCAGGTATGGACACCGAACATGCCGCCGGACTTCCGGACGCGTTCACCCGCATCTTCCTGATCAGCGCCGGCTTCGGGATCGTCCTCGTCCTTCTCGCTCGCCCAGTCACCCGGTGGGCGCTCGGCGGAAGCGAGCGGATAGAGGAAACGGCTCCGGCGCAATAGATGCTATTCGTGCTGTCCAGGCAATTTGCCGGGCCGGCAATGGTGCGCAGGCCAGAACTTTCCGTCCTCAGCCGCCGGCCGGCTTGACGAAGAAGCGGCCTGCCGACGAACGACCACGCATCATGGCGGGGAGCCTTTGTGCTTAGAAAGGTAGAAAGCTAGCGCAAAGATGATAAGGGCTGTCGCCACGCCCAAATAGACAATTCTTTGCGACCCATCCCACGCAACAGCCTCTCGAAGAAACAGTACCGCAAGCACGGCAATCACCACGCTGACCAAATTTGCTTTCAGGTCTTCGAGATCTTTCAGCATGAGCCATCGGGGGCGCTCCAAATTCTCGTCAATGAAAAGCGTATAAAGGCCGAGACTGATAATGTAGGCGGCTACGGCGATTAGGAAGACATCAATGCCCTCGACCACTCCGATCGCAAACATTTTGACTGCTTGCGTCGAGATAGCAATGTTCTCCACTGTATCGCGGATACTTAGAGCCATGACCGCAGTCTCGTAAACTATCAGCGATATGGCTCCAATCAACGTCACGACCACTGGCAGGATCATGATATAACGGCTTAGTACCAATAGCCTGGCAAACATCTTGATCACCACTCGTCGATCATTGATTGCTTCAATGAAGCTGTCGGGGAGAAAAGTGGCTGCTAACGGCAAGACAGGCAGCAATTCGCCAGAGAGCGTCTTGCCGCCAAGTTACTTCCCGGCTTCTAACTCTGATTAAACTTATGAAATGTTAGCGGAGCATTAAGATAATTTCGAGGATCGAATGTCTTCGAATTGTCTTCTACGCAATCCGGCCTTTGAACGATTTCTTTGAAAAGCTTTGAAAGTCCGAACGGCTCTGCTGCAAATTTCAAGCTTGATTTCGATGACATTTGGTTGAGGCTCTGATCATCTTGGGGCTTCCCGGGTTTCGAGATTTTGAGCAAGCAATGCCACAACCTTCGTCGGCGATGTCAGGTTTCGTTCGATCGGTGTCGGCCTACGGGAGGGCGGCCCCCCTTGATTTCGAGGGGTAACCCTGCTTGATTGCTACTAGCAGTGGCGACGAAGGTCGATGCTATGCCGGCGGAGAGCGAAACTACCGAACACGGCTTGCCTGAAGCCCTCAAGGGGTTGATCGGCCTTTGGGTTTTGCTGTTCGCGCTCTGGCTGATCGTGAACGCTTCACTCGCTCTGCCGGTCGTGATGACAGGCGCCGTCATCTCCCTTTCCATCGCAGCGATCGTTTCTCGTCGCTATGGACTATGGCAGCAGACCGCGCTGACACCGGGCGCGGCATACCATTTCCTTGCCTTTGCATCGGTATTCTTCATCGAACTGGTGAAGGCGAACGTCAACATGCTGCGCTACGTTTATTCGCCGCGCATCGACATTCACCCCGGCATCGTGAGGATCCCGATGCGGCTGAAATCGCCGATCGGTCGCCTTGCCCTTGCCAATGCGATCGCGCTGACCCCCGGATCGCTGGTCATGGACATCAGGGACGACGCCCTTTTCGTTCATTGGCTCGATGTGAAGACGACAGACCCGGAGCAAGCCGCCGCGATGATCGCCGGACCCTTCGAAAAGCACCTGGGGGCGGCGTTTGGCTGATTTCATCGTTCGCATTGCCGCCGTTCTCATCTTCTTCAGCATCGTTTTTGGGGCGCTGCGTCTGATCATCGGCAAAACCCTCATGGACCGCGTCGTGGCAATCGACATGCTGACCGTGGTCTCGATCGCGCTGGTGACGCTTTATGCGCATCTTTCCGGCCGGTTCGTGTATATCGATGTGGCGCTCGTCTACGGGCTGCTCAGCTTCCTTGCCGTGCTTGCTATCGCTCGTTTCCTGGAAAAGGGGCCGTGACACGATGCTGGAGCTTCTCGTTATGCTGGTGTGCGGGTGCATCCTGATCAGCGGGGTTCTTGCTGTGCGCCTTCCCAATCTCATGACGGCGATGGTGAGTTCGGGGCTCGCGAGCCTGCTTGCGGCCGTCTCCTACGTGCTGCTTGCCGCGCCCGATGTCGCCATGGCAGAAGCAGCAATCGGTTCCGGGCTCGCGACGCTGATCTTTCTCTATGCCATTCGCAGAACCGGCGGCGGAGACGCCGGTAGTGAGAAGGAGTGAGATGTGCAGGAGCTAGTCGGCAGCATCGTCATCCTCGTCGGCGCGTTCTTTCTCTTTTCCGCCGGCCTCGGGCTTTTGCGCATGCCCGATGTCTTCACCCGCATCCAGGCGGGGACCAAGGCCTCGACGCTCGGCAACATTCTTGTCGTCGCCGGGCTTGGCATCTACCATCCCGATTGGTCGCTCAAGCTCTTGATTGTCGCCGTTTTCGTTCTGATAACCAACCCCCTGTCGTCGCACGCGCTGTCGCGCGCGGCCCATGCAGTACGCACGCCGATGGCGGAGACGACGGTTGTGGACGCGCTTCGCGATGCAGATGAGGCGGCCAAGGAGGGCAAGGCATGACAAAACGCGTCTTCAGCCTTCTTGCCATCCTCGTCTTCGCGTTAATCTTCGCCGGCGTCGCAGGCGGATATAGCGAACGCCAGACGCTCTCGCCGCTTGCCCGGCACTATCTCACCGCGGTGCCACAGGATCTCGGCGGAGCGAACGTCGTCACCGGCATCCTGATCACCTTTCGCGGCTTCGATACACTCGGCGAAGTGGCCGTCCTTTTCATGGTGGCTGCGAGCGTTGGCATCCTGCTTGGCGGATCGCCGGCGCAAGACCGCACGAACGAAGCCCCGCGACCAAGCGAGCTCGTGGAAAACGGCGCGAAGATCATCCTGCCGCTGATCTTCCTGTTCGGCGCCTATGTTATCATGAACGGTCACCTTTCGGCCGGCGGCGGCTTCCAGGGAGGGGCCGTGGTGGCGTCGGGCGTGATGCTGCTAGTGCTCGCCCGCCCCGGCACGGGCCTCCATCAAGGCTTTCTAAGCGTAACGGAATCGCTGGCGGGCGTCATTTACGTCCTGCTCGGGATTTGCGGGCTCTGGTTCGCAGGCGGGTTTCTCGACAGCCACATCCTGCCCAAGGGTGAGTTTGGCTCGCTCGCCAGCGCCGGGGCGATCCCGGTGATTTCGGCGCTGTTGGGTATCAAGGTAGGGGCGGAGCTCAGCGTCGTCATCGATCGCTTCAGAAGCTGAAGGAGGAAACATGGGGCTGCCGGTGTCGCACATTCTCATGGTCACGGGCTTCGCGCTCGTCCTCATCGGCTTCTGGGGGATGCTTGGCCATCGCAACATACTGCGCATCATCATCGGCTTTTCGTTGATCAATACCGGCCTGCATCTGGTGATGGTCGCGACAGGCTATGTAACCGGGGGGACGGCGCCGATCATCGACAAGGCGCTTTCAATCTCCGAAGCAACGGTGCGTTCGGTTGATCCCATCCCCGCCGCGCTGGTGGTCACGGCGATCGTCATCGGCTTTTCCGTGACCGCCGTGATGCTCGCCTTTGCGATCCGTATCCATGATGCCAGGAAAACTCTCTCCATCGATGCGCTGACGGAATCGAAATGGTAGGAGGCGTGCTGCAACCGCTGACGATCTTCCTGCTCGGCCTTGGCGGCGGCTTTCTGATCCCGCTTGTCTATCGCATTGCCAAGCCGCTCCCGGCCATCGTCTTCTTCGCTGCCCTTGCCGGTATGACGCTGGTCTCTGTAGTCCAATTGTGGTGGCTACTCCGTGGCGGCTCGACAAACGAGATCTATACCGCCGGAGCGATCCCACCCTTTTCCATTAATCTGCGCTTCGGGCTTTGGGAGGGGTTTTTCGCCGTCAGCGTAAATCTCGCCGCAATGCTCGGCGTCTGGCAGCTGTGGGGCCGGCTGCGTAACTCCTATGCGGCACTGCTGCTCTATCTCATACTGGTCATGGGCATCAACGGCATGGTGATGACCCGCGATCTGTTCAACCAGTTCGTCTTTTTGGAAATCATGTCGATCGCGACCTACGGCCTGCTTGGGATGGAGGGCAGCCCTGCGGCACTTTCGGCAAGCTTCAAGTATATCATGGCGACGGTGCTTGCCTCGTCATGCTTCCTGTTGGGCGCGGTGCTGCTCTACCACGTCACCGGAACCCTCAACATCGACGACATGATCGAACACAGGGCGCTGATATCAGGCCCGATCGGCACGACGGCGCTTCTCTTTGTCCTGTCGGCGCTGATACTCGAACTGAAACCCTTCCCCGCCAATGGCTGGGGTCTTGACGTTTACGAAACCGCGCCCGCCGGGATTGCGGCCCTCATCTCCGGCGGCGTGTCGGCGGGCGTCTTCTTTGCGCTGTTCAAGCTGTTGCCGCTGTTTGCGACCCATTACGACCTCATCGCCTGGGCGGGTGGCCTGACCTTTCTCTTCTCCAATCTCGCCGGTCTGCCGCAGACGAAGGTGCAGCGCCTGCTCGGCTATTCGTCGATTGCCCAGATGGGCCTGCTGATGCTGTCGCTTGCCTTGCTGCGAGAACTCGACGCCGACGCAGCGATGCCGCTTGTGGTCGGCGGGCTGTTCTTCAACCATCTTTTCGCGAAGGCCGGCCTGTTCTGGCTGGTCGGTGCGGTTGGGCTCCCACGCACCGCGGCATGGCCTGCCATCGCCAACCGACCGCTGACGCTCCTCGTCTTTGCCATGTTGCTGGTTGCAATCTCCGGTCTGCCACCTTTCCCCGGCTTCTGGGCAAAGTGGGAACTCGTGGTGCGCCTTGCCGCGGGCGAGCGCTACGGTTGGGTGATCCTCATTCTGGCTGGGTCGCTTCTCGAAGCTGCCTATATGTTTCGCTGGTTCAAGCAGTCGACACGGGCGTCGGCCGAGATTGCCGAAGCCTGGCCCAGGATCGCTGCACTCGCGCCGTCGCTTGTCTGCGTGATGTTACTGACTGCGGGAGGTTGGATCGCATCACGCCTTGCCGGGGTTGCCTCGCTCCAGCTTTTCCTGCCGCTCCTGGCGGGTCTCGTCGTCTTCTGCGTGGACGGGCTTCCCGGCCGGATCAAATGCGTGCTGATGCTCGCGCTCGTGTTCTTTCTCGGTATGGCACAAGTCTCTTTGATGTCCGGGCTCAATCAGCTGTTCGCGGCTCTACTGCTTGGGGGCGGGCTCGTCGTTGCCATGGCGGGGCTTTATCGCACCGATCAGCGTCCCGGCTACTATCCATTCATGACGGTCCTGCCGCTTGCGATCGTCGGACTGCTTTGGGCGCCCACCAGTCTCGAGTTCTTCTTCAACTGGGAACTGATCACCCTGTCGACCTATTTCCTCATCATGCAAGGGCGAAGTGCGCACCCGCATGCCTTGCCCTTCCTGATGTTTTCCCTGATTTCGGCCTTCTGCATTCTTTCCGGTTTCGGGCTTTCGGCTGCAGCGAGCGGCACCATCTCCCTGGACGCCCTCGTTTCATCCAGCATGGCGTCGATGGCATTCACCCTCTTGGGGATTGGCTTTCTCATCAAGGCCGGCGCGATCGGCCTGCATGTTTGGCTTCCCGGCGCCTATGCGGAAGCCGATGATGACATGTCGGCGATGCTATCGGCCGTGGTCAGCAAGGTCGCGATCGTCGGCCTGTTTCTTGTCACCTATCTGGCGATAAGGGCAAACACGGGGTTGGAGCTTGCACATGTGATGGCCTGGATCGGCCTTCTGACCACGCTTGGCGGTGCAGCGATGGCGCTCAAGCAGGATGACGTAAAGCTCATGCTCGCTTACTCGAGCATGAGCCAGATCGGCTATATCATGACGGCCATCGCCATGATGAGCCATCTTGGCTGGGTGACGGCGATGTATCTCATCGCCAACCATCTGATGGTCAAGGGCATTCTCTTTCTCGTGGCAGCTGCCGTCATTTTGCGAACCGGCACGCGCCGCTTCGACGAGATCAGCGGACTTATGACGGCAATGCCGCTCACGTTCGTGCTTGCCGTCGTCGCGCTGCTGTCAATGTCGGGACTGCCGCCACTCGTCGGCTTCGGCGCCAAATGGCTGCTCCTCAGTGCCATGATCGATCGTGGGTGGTACGGGCTGGCCGCGCTTGGGGTGGCTGCGACCTTGCTCGGTCTGCTTTACATGTTCCGCTTCGCCTACGCGATCTTCCTAAGCCAACCGAAAGGAGACCGGCTATATCTGCGTGAAGCCCCGATCAGCCTGCTTGCGCCGCAAGCGCTGCTTGCGGTCGCCATTCTGGCACTCTCATTCTTCCCGAAACTCGTGATGGGTCCGATTTCGGCAGCAATCGACCCGCAATTTTCCTCAAGGCTCGTCTGGCAGGGAATGTCGCTCGAAGCGGTTTATGCGCACTGGAATCCACTGCCAGCGATGACGGTCGCCCTTATGCTGTCGGCTGCGATCTTTCTCGTCGCCTGGCTTATTTACCGGGGCAATCTCGGCCGCTTTTCGAAAACGAGCATCGACGCCTTCTATCGCTTTTATAAACCGGCGTTGGCAGCGGTCACCGAACCCTTGGCCAGGGCCGTCTGGAACGGGACTAGCGCGACGGTCATTGGAGCGGCGCAGTGGGTTCGCCAGGCCTATACCGGCAATGGCCAGACCTACTCACTGCAGATACTCTGTTACATCATCGTCCTTTACCTTTTCGGGACCTATGCACGTGGTTAATGATCGGCATCCAATACAGGCGCGGCCCGTGCGTAATCCTGCAAATGGGACTGGAGGCGTAGTTTCTGGATTTCTTGCTGAGCACTTTGCGTCAAAGGACGCGCTAAACTTCACCCATCCAACAACTCGGTTTGTGTCATGACCTCCCCCTCTGAAGGAAAGTTTTCGATTTGGACCTTGATGGCGATGTGTGTGGGCTCGATGGTCGGCGCAGGGATATTTTCCTTGCCACAGGCCTTCGGCCGCGCAACCGGACCGTTCGGTGCCATCATCGCCTGGACGATTGCCGGCGTCGGCATGCTGATGCTCGCCTTCGTCTTCCAATCACTGTCGCGGCGCCGCCCCGATCTCGACGCAGGCATCTATGCCTATGCCAAGGCCGGCTTCGGCAACTATCTCGGCTTCCTCTCGGCTCTTGGCTACTGGTCGGCGGCGCTGCTGGGCAATGTTTCTTACTTTGTGCTCATCAAATCGACACTGGGGCTGTTCTTCCCGATCTTCGGCGATGGCAACACGATACTCGCGGTCGCAACGTCTTCGATCCTCCTCTGGTGCATGCATTTCGTCATCCTGCGCGGCATTCGCGAAGCCGCGGTAATCAACACGATCGTTACATTTGCGAAGATTGTTCCCATCTTGCTCTTCATCGTCTTCGTGATTGCGGGTTTCAGATACGACCTGTTCGCCGCCAATTTCTGGGGCGGCGGTGACCCGACCTTCGCCGACATTTCCAGCCAGGTGCGCGCGACCATGCTGGTCACGGTCTTCGTCTTTGTCGGTATCGAGGGCGCGAGCGTTTATTCGCGTTACGCACGCAACCGGGCCGATGTTGGTATCGCAACGCTGACCGGCTTTCTCGGCGTGCTTTCGCTGATGGTTCTGATTACGCTCCTGTCCTACGGGATAATGCCGCGCACGGATCTCGCAACGCTCAGAAATCCTTCAATGGCCGGCGTGCTCGAAGCGGTGGTCGGACCGTGGGGTCGGCTGTTCGTCAGCGCCGCTCTGATAATCTCGGTCGCCGGCGCCTACCTTTCTTGGGTGCTGCTCGCCGCCGAAATTCTCTATTCGGCATCGAAGTTCGACACGATGCCGCGCTTTCTTTCCAAAGAGAACGAAAGCGGTGTTCCTTCGAACGCGCTCTGGCTCACCAACATTGTGGTCCAGGTGTTCCTGATCCTCACTCTCTTTGCGCAATACGCCTTCACCCTGGCGCTGGAGCTGACGAGCTCGATGATCCTGATCCCGTACCTCTTAGTTGCGGCTTACGGCTTCAAGCTCGCCTGGACCGGCGAGACATACGAGCGGGATTCGTCCGGTCATCGTGGCGACTTCGTGCGGGCCGGTATCGCGCTTCTCTATACCGCCGGGCTGATCTATGCCGCGGGCGCCAAGCACCTGCTATTGTCGGCCGCCATCTATGGACCTGGAACCATCCTCTACTTCATGGCCAGACGCGAGCAGAGTGCGCGAGCCTTTACTCCGGCGGAGACCGCCATATTTATGGTTGCGGCCGTCGGCGCAGTTGTCGCGATCCTCGGCATCGCGACAGGACGTATTAGCATTTAGTCGATCGCGCAACGCGATGAGTGGTCGCGCATTTACAGCCAGTGGTCGCAAAAAATTGCAGGCATCGCATATTCGTGGTACTTCATACGGATCACAGTCGCGGGGAAACGAATTATCGTTCCAGAGCAAATAATTACACGACGTGCATAAGCCTTAAAAAGCAACATCAGTTGGCATGAGAGGGCGACATGGCATCTCAATCCACGCAGAAATTTTCCCGGTTGGCACTCACTGGCATGGTTGTCGGATCCATGGTCGGGGCCGGCATTTTCAACCTGCCCGGTCGCTTCGGCGCCGCCACGGGGCCTTTCGGAGCCATCATTGCCTGGGCAATCGCGGGTACCGGCATGTACATGCTCGCGCGTGTGTTTCAGGCTCTCGCCGAGAAACGGCCGGACATCGACGCGGGCGTGTTCGCCTATGCCAAGGCTGGTTTCGGCAACTACATGGGCTTCCTTTCGGCCTTCGGTTACTGGCTCGGAAGTTGCCTCGGCAACGTCTTCTACTGGGTGCTCATCGGGTCGACGCTAGGGCGCTTTTTCCCGGGCATCTTCGGCGACGGAAGCAGCGCGATTGCGATCATCGTGTCGCTGCTGGGCGTCTGGGCCTTCCATTTCATGATCCTGAAGGGAGTGGAGCAGGCAGCGTTCATCAACACCGTCGTCACCGTCGCCAAGATCGTGCCGATCCTCGTCTTCATCCTGCTGCTGATCTTCTTTTTCAACTACACGCAGTTCTCCGAGAACTTCTTTGGCGGTGCGGACATGCCGGCAAAGCCGCTGGTCGCGCAGGTCCGCGATACCATGTTGATCACTGTGTTCGTGTTCATCGGCATCGAAGGCGCAAGCGTCTATTCACGCTTTGCCGAAAAACGCTCCGATGTCGGCGCCGCAACCATACTGGGCTTTGTCGGCGTCACCGGTCTGATGGTGGCGGTGACCATGCTTCCCTATGCGGTGATGCCGCAATCGGCGATTGCCGCGGTCCAGCAACCTTCAATGGCCGCGGTTCTCGAAGCCGTTGTCGGGCACTGGGGCGCCGTATTCATCTCGATTGGCGTTCTGGTCTCGGTGTTGGGCGCTTATCTCGCCTGGTCGCTGATCTGCGCCGAAGTGCTCTTCGCCGCGGCCAAGTCCGACGACATGCCGAGGCTCTTTGCCGCGCAGAATGCCAATCGCGTACCAGCCAACGCGTTGTGGTTGACGAACCTGGTCGTGTCGCTGTTCATCATCTCCACCTACTGGTCACGCGACGCCTTCAATTTCATGCTCGACATGACGAGCGTCACCTCGCTTCTGCCCTATCTCCTCGTCGCCGGCTACGGCGTTTTGCTTGCCCGCAGCGGCGTGGGCTATGAAACGACGCCCAATGAGCGCGGTCGCGACCAGATTTTCGCCTGGATCGCCGTCATCTACACGATCTTCATGTTCATTGCCGCCGGTCTCAAATATGTGCTTCTCGTCGCCGTCCTCCTGGTGCCTGGCACCATTCTTTATGTCTGGGCGCGGCGTGAGCAGAAATTGCAGCTGTTTACCTCCACCGAGCTCATCATCTTCGCCGTTACATTGATTGCCGGCCTGATCGGGGCCTACGGCCTGTTGACGGGCATCATCACACCTTGAACAGAAAGGCAGGAGCGTCATGACATCAGACATCCCTTTCGGCGTGCATTCGGAAGTGGGCCAGCTTCGCAAGGTGATGGTCTGCGCGCCCGGCCGGGCTCACCAGCGCCTGACACCGAGCAATTGCGACGATCTTCTCTTTGACGACGTGCTTTGGGTCGACAATGCCAAACGCGACCATTTCGACTTCATGACGAAGATGCGCGATCGCGGCGTCGAAGTCGTTGAGATGCACAATCTGCTCGCCGAAACAGTTGCCATCCCGGAAGCGAAGAAGTGGATCCTCGATAACCAGGTCGCGCCGAACCAGATCGGGCTCGGATTGCTTGACGAGGTTCGCTCCTATCTGGAGGGGCTTTCCAACCGCGAGCTCGCCGAAACGCTGATCGGCGGCCTCTCGACCTTTGAATTTCCGGAATCGATCGGTGGTGAGCAGCTCGCGCTGATACGCGACGCGGCGGGTGTCAACGAATACCTGCTGCCGCCGCTACCGAACACGCTCTACACCCGCGACACCACCTGCTGGATCTACGGCGGGGTAACGCTCAACGCACTTTACTGGCCGGCCCGCCACGAGGAGACAATCCTCACCAGCTCCATTTACAAGTTCCATCCGGATTTCGCCGGAAAGGTGAACGTCTGGTGGGGCGATCCGACCAAGGATTGGGGGCTTGCCACGCTCGAGGGCGGCGACGTCATGCCAATCGGCAAAGGCAACGTGCTAATCGGCATGAGCGAGCGGACCTCGCGCCAGGCGATCAGCCAGGTTGCCCAGGCGCTGTTCGAAAAGGGTGCAGCCGAACGCGTTATTGTCGCGGCCATGCCGAAGCTGCGCGCGGCCATGCATCTCGACACGGTCTTCACGTTCGCCGACCGTGATTGCGTCCTGATCTATCCCGACATCGTCGACAAGATCGATGCCTTCTCCTACCGCCCGGACGGCAAAGGCGGCGTCGAGCTGCACAAGGACAAGGGCAGCTTCGTCGAGACGGTCCGCGACTCCCTCGGCTTGAAGAAGATGCGCGTCGTCCAGACCGGGGGCAATGACTACATGCGCGAGCGCACCCAGTGGGATAGCGGCGCCAACCTTGTCTGCGCTTCCCCGGGCGTCGTCTATGCCTATGACCGCAATACCTACACGAACACGCTGCTTCGCAAGGAAGGTATCGAAGTCATCACCATTACTGGTGCTGAACTTGGACGCGGGCGCGGCGGCGGGCATTGCATGACCTGCCCGATCATCCGCGACGCGGTCGATTACTGACCTTTTACGCGTGCTCCGGTCGCCCGGGTTACCGATCGCTGACGCGGTGTAAGCCGCGCCAACTTGTGGGTGTGTTCGAGAAGTGAGAGGCCGCCATGCCGTTGCGTTCCTTGATGTCGAGACACAAAGCGATTTTCGTTTACGCGGGGCTTACCGCCCTTGTCCTTTCCGGCTGCCAGAGAAGCGAGGAAAAGGAAGAGCTGCCGACGCGGCCAGTCAAGACGCAGGCTGTCTCGTTCAATCCCGAGGATACGTTCGGCTCCCTGGTTGGCGAGATCCAGCCAAGGGTCGAGACCAGCTTCGGCTTCCGCCAGGGCGGGGAAATCCGGGAGCGCGACGTCGAGGTCGGTGATCGCGTGGAGGTCGGAATGGTGATCGCCCGGCTCGATTCCGAAGATGCCCAGGATGCGCTCCGCAAGGCGGAAGCCAATCTGTTTTCCGCGCAGTCGACCTTCCAGAACGCCGAGATCGAGCGCAATCGCCAGCAGCAACTCTTCCCGCGGACGTCGACCCGTCAGCAGTTAGACGCGGCCATAGCGCAGGCCAATGTTGCCCAGGCCGGTGTCGATGCCGCTGAGGCGGCGTTGCGGATTGCCCAGACCAACCTCGACAACCGTACGCTGAAAGCCAATGGTGCCGGCGTCGTCACTGGCATTGGCGGCGAAGTGGGCCAGGTGGTCGGCGGGGGTCAGATGGTCGTCCGCGTGGCGCAGGTTGGTCCGCGGGATGCGGTGTTCCAGGTGCCGGAGGCGACGATCCAGACCGCCAACAGCAATGCCCACGTCGAAGTTCGGTTGTTAAGCAATCCAAATGTGACGGCGAGTGGATCCGTCAGGGAAATATCGCCGACCGCCAATCCGGTTACGCGCAATTTCACCGTCCGCGTCGGCCTGGACAACGCGCCTGAAGAGTTCCGTTTCGGCAGTTCGGTGCGTGGTACGATCCAGATCGCAGGCGCGCCCGTCGCGCGGCTGCCGATGACGGCGCTGTTCAACCAGAACAACCAGCCGGCCGTCTGGGTGGTTGACCCGGCAAGCAACACCACCAAGCTCGTGCCGGTAGAGGTCCATCGATTCGATACGCAGGATTTCCTCGTGAGCAAGGGGCTGTCGAGCGGCGATCAGGTCGTCGTCGCCGGCGTCCAGCAGCTGCGTCCCGGCATGGCGGTTCGCCTGCTTGAAGGAAGCGTCCAATGAACGGAGGATTCAATCTCTCCGAATGGGCCATTCAGCGCAAAAGCCTGATCGTCTTCCTCGCATTTCTGAGCGCTGTCGGCGGCATTCTCGCCTATTTCAATCTCGGCCGCGACGAGGACCCGGAATTCACCTTCAAGACGATGATCGTGTCTGCCGCGTGGCCGGGTGGCACCATCGAGCAGACTACAGACCAGATTACGGACCGGCTGGAGCGGACACTCGAGGAGGTGCCGCATCTCGATCACCTGAGGAGCCTGACCAGCGCCGGCCAGTCAGTGATCTACGTGGTGCTCGACGACGCAACGCCGCCCGACCAGGTCGGCGAATCCTGGTATCAGGCCCGAACCAGGGTCGGCGACATCGTCTCGACGCTTCCGGCTGGCGTCCGCGGGCCGTTCTTCAACGACGATTTCGGCGATACCTTTGGCATCATCTACGGTTTCACTGCTGATGGCTTCGGTGACCGCGAGGTGCGTGACTGGGTCTACGAGGCGCGCAACCGCCTGCTCAAGCTCGACGATATCGGCAAGGTTCAGCTTATTGGCACGCAGGACGAGACGATCTTCATCGAGTTCTCGACCAATCGGCTCGCCAGCCTCGGCCTCAGCATGCCGAGCGTGATCTCGACGATTCAGGCGCAGAACGCCGTTCTTCCCACCGGCCAGCTGACGACCGAGCGCGATCGCACGGTCTTGGAGGTTTCGGGCAGTCTCGCCAGCGAAAAGGATCTGCGCGAGCTCAATATTCCGACCGCCTCCGGCTTCGTTCGCCTCGGCGACATCGCCGATATCGTGCGCGGCACCGTCGATCCGCCGCAACCGCGCTTTCGCGTCGATGGCAAGCCGGCGATCGGGCTTGCCGTCTCGATGGCCTCCGGCGGCGACATTCTGCAGCTTGGCCGAAACATCGATAGCGTCATGAATCGTTTCGAGCACGATCTGCCGATCGGCATTGATCTGACGCGGGTCGCGAGCCAGCCGACAGTGGTGCAAACCGCCATTCGCGGCTTCACGACTTCGCTGGCGCAGGCTGTCGTCATCGTCCTTGGTGTCAGTTTCCTGGCACTCGGCGTGCGAGCGGGCCTTGCCGTCGCAGTCTCGATCCCGCTGGTGATGGCGCTGACCTTCCTCTTCATGGACATCACCGGCATTGCATTGCAGCGTGTCTCGCTCGGTGCGCTGATCATCGCGCTGACGTTGATGATCGACGACACGATGGTGACGGTTGAGATCACCATGGCGAAGCTCGAGGAAGGAATGGACCGCGTGAAGGCGGCAGCGTACGCCTATACATCCACCGCCTTTCCGATGCTTGCGGGAACGCTTGTCACCATTGCAGGCTTCATTCCGGTTGGCTTCGCCCAGAGTTCCTCGGGCGAATACGCGCGCTCGCTGTTCTTCGTGATCGGCTTTTCCCTGATCGTGTCCTGGCTGGTGGCGGTGCTTCTGACGCCGATCGTTGGCCTTGCCGTCCTGAAGCCGAGCGAGAAAGCCGGCGAAAAGACCGAGAGCAAGCTTATCCGCGGTTTCAAGAGGCTGCTCGGCGCCTGCGTCCGCATGCGCGTTCTCGTCATTCTGGCGACCGTCGCCCTGTTTGCCGCGTCGCTTTTCGGCTCACAGTATATGCGCCGGCAATTTTTCCCATCGTCAGATCGTCCGGAACTGCTTCTGTCGCTCGTCCTGCCACAAGATGCCTCGCAAGAGGCGACTGCCGCCCAGGTAAAGCGGGTGGAGGAAATCCTCGCCGCCGACGAAGGGGTTGCCAACTGGAGCTTCTACGTCGGCTCCGACCCGATCCGCTTCTATCTCTCGATGGACCTCAATCCGCCGGCCCCCTTCCGCGCGCAGGCAGTTGTCATCAGCAAGAGCGTTTCCCAGCGGGATGCCCTGCAGCAGAGGCTGCAAAAACTCCTCGACGAGCAGTTCCCAGATATCATCGCCCGTGTCTCTCCGCTGGAAATGGGCCCACCAGTCGGCTGGCCCGTTCAATATCGCGTCAGCGGCCCTGATATCGTCGGTGTGCGCGATCTCGCCTGGAAGGTTGCTGACGTTCTCCATACCGTCCCAGGCGCTGTTCAACCGCACCTCGACTGGAACGAACCTATCCGGAAGGTCGTCATCAACGTCGACCAAGACCGCGCCAGGCTGGTCGGGTTGAACTCGTCCGTTATCGCGCAGACGCTGTTTGCGACCTCCTCGGGCTTGCCGATCACGCAGGTGCGCGATTCCATCTATCTGGTCAACGTTGTCGCACGCGCGACGGAGGATCAACGCGTCGACATCAATACGCTGCGTTCGCTGCAGATACCGGTCGGTCCCAATCACACCGTGCCGCTTTCAAGCATCGCGACAGTGGAATACCAGACAACGCAGCCGTTGATCTGGCGGCACGACCGCTCGACTACGATCACCGTCCAGGCCGACGCGGAAAAAGGCGTGCTGGCGACTGACATCGTCGACGCCGCCACGCCGCAGATCGCTGCACTCATTCGCGACAATCCCAATTATCTGATCGAGGTGGGTGGCTCCGTTGAGGGTGCGGAAGACGGGCTCGCAGCAGTCGTAGCGATGCTGCCGGTCATGGCTGTCATCATCCTCATCGTCCTGATGTTTCAGCTGCAGAGCGTGCAGCGCCTTATCCTGGTCGTCAGCGTTGTTCCGCTCGGGCTGATTGGCGTCGTGCTGATCATGCTTATCACTCGCGTGCCAGTCGGTTTCATCGCCGTCCTCGGGATGATCGCTCTCATCGGCATGATCACCCGAAACTCGGTGGTGCTCATCGACCAGATCGATAGACGGATGGAGGAGGAAGGCAGGAGTTGGCAGGGCGTCATCGACGTCACCGCGCAGCGTCTGCGGCCGGTTTTCCTGACCGCCGGTTCGACGATCCTCGGCATGCTGCCGATCATCCGCGATCCGTTCTGGTCGCCGCTTGCCTTTACCGTGGTGGGGGGTCTGGTCGTTGCCGCGGCGCTGACGTTGATCTTCCTTCCGGCGCTTTATGTCCTGTGGTTCCGGATTCCACCTGAATTGGAACGACGACCCGCTCCGATTGCCGAGGCCGTGGCGCAGCCCGCATCCTAGGATAGATTGTAGGGTCGTAACTGTTTGCCGGGCCATAGTATTGCCGAGGCATGTCACATGTTGCATTTCGTGTTGTAGTGCCGTGCCAGACCCGCCTCGGAATCCGACGCCACAGTCCGGATCTCCTCGTCGGAAAGGCGTCCACGAAGGTAGAACCGGAAGATATCCGCGCGTGGTTTCTCGTCCGGAAGCCCGATTTCGAAATGGCGCTCGAGACGGCCAGAGCGCAGTAATACGGCGTCGATCAAGTGCGGATAGTTCGTCGCGCCGATGACGATGACCCTGCAAACCGCACGCGCTGTTTCGGATATGTCTCTGGCTGAGGACATACTAGAGGCGGGCATCGAAGCAGCGTTGGTGCTTGCAAGGAAATCGGAGCCATAACCTCCGTTTAGACGCCAGCGAAAATGGGCGGCAAATCCTCGCAACTGCCGGATTGTTGTCTCGATGAGGCGTGCCGACTAAAATCCGACTTCGGGTCTGGGGGCACCATAGGGGCAATCGCGTTGATGTCGGCCGTAGTGCAGGTTTGTAGAGTTTGATAACTCGCGTCATCCGTGAGCGCTCCCCACCTGCCGTTTATCTCGCAGCTAAACAATCTAGGAGACTCGAGATGGGTAATACCGAGGTTCGCAGCGAAAATTCACCCCGGCCCACGCGCGATCGAGGCGTCGACATGAAGCTGGAAGTGGTCGTAATCCCCGTAGCCGACGTCGATCGGGCCAAGAGCTTCTACGCGAGCCTTGGCTGGCGGCTAGACGGCGACTTCACCGCTGGTAGCGAGTGGCGCGTAATCCAGTTCACGCCGCCCGGTTCGGGATGCTCGGTCATCTTCGGAAAGAACGTCACTTCGGCTGCGCCCGGTTCTGCGCGGGGCCTATATCTGATCGTCTCCGACATCGGCGCGGCGCGCGAGGAACTTCTGGCGCGCGGTGTACGGATCAGCGAAGTGTTTCATGCAGGCGAAGAAAAGATTGGTACCGACGAGCCGTACCTTTTCGGGAGCCGGAGAGTAAGCGGCCGCGACCCTGAGCGCCGCACCTATAGGACCTACGCCTCGTTCAATGATCCTGATGGGAACGGCTGGTTGTTGCAGGAGGTCACCGGCCGCTTGCCGGGTCGCATAGACACGGGCGGGGCAGCCTTCGTTTCTTCCGCCGAACTCGAGGCCGCGCTGCGGCGCGCGTCAGAGGCCCATGGTGAACACGAGAAACTGACCGGGCAACACGATGAAGGTTGGCCAATCTGGTATGCGGAATACATGGTAAAGGAACAAACGGGAGAGCCGTTGCCTACCTAGCCATGGCCGCAGGGGCGAGGCCACTTACTCGAAAGCCTTGCCGCGTATCGGCCTTCGCTCCATGTTCGCGCGATGGACCAGCCGGATCGACATTTCTCGAAGCTGACGCCTTACACGCACAGGGTTTTTGCAGGCGACCTGGCGGAGCAGGTCGGGGCGCTTTGCTATCGGAAATCTCTCCGCGGTATCGACATACTTCTGATCACGACCCGCCAAACAAAGCGGTGGACCATTCCCAAGGGATGGCCGTGCGCTAATTTGAAAGCGTACCAGGCCGCAGAGCGGGAAGCGTGGGAAGAGGCCGGCGTCCGGGGAAAGATCAGGAAGAAGACCTTCGGTCATTACACGTATACGAAGTACCTGAAGGACAACGAGCACGTAACTTCGATCGTCGGCGTTTATCTGCTCGAGGTCAGGCGGGAGCGCTTAAAGTTTCCAGAGCAAGACCAGCGCGATTTGATTTGGAGACATCCGCGAGAAGCAGCCGTCTTGGTGCAAGAGCCAGAGCTGAAGGGGTTGATCCTAAAGTTGGGTCGGAAGTGGAAAGCTAGCGCAAGATCAGTGGCCTGATACGTGTTGCCAGCTTTGCGGCCGAGTTCGATACTCCGGTCGCAGACGCCGCACACCAAGGTATGATTGAGCCGCGATACTTCCGCGAGGTTCTCTCGTCGCAGGAATTTTTTCTCATCGTTAGATATCGTACGAACTTGAATTTCGACCGGCTACGGCATTGGATTCGTTCGCGGATCATTTTCATGCCACCCCTAGAAAAGCCGAGCTGCCCATGGTGACCGCAGATAGCCCTATTGACTAGACTGCCTTACCGGAACACATGTAGAACATAATCGCTTCCAAAGCGAGATGGAACCCATGAATTGACGAAGGCTACAGATGGCGCATGCGAGCGCAAACCCCGTTATTTCCGAGCTTCGCGAGCGTATTTCTCATCTTGATGGCGCCCTATCGCGACGGAAATGCGCCCTGCCATTTGGTGTGCCGGAAATTGATAGCCATCTGCCTGGTGGGGGGCTGGCATTGGGAGCGATCCACGAGTTCGCGGGCGGTGGTGCGGGGGCCGTGGATGGGGCAGCCGCAGCCCTTTTTGCAGCCGGGGTCGCCGCTCGCACGAAAGGGAAAGTGATTTGGTGCCTTACCCGACCGGATCTCTTCTTTCCTGCGCTGGCGCAGGTCGGCCTTCACCCGAACCGGGTAATATTCGTCGAAGCGGATCGAGAGGAGGATGTTCTCGCGTCGATGGAGGAAGCCCTTTCCTACGGTGCACTAGGAGCCGTCGTTGCTGAATTGGTTCGACTGCCGATGACGGCGTCCCGACGGCTGCAACTGGCGGCGGAAAAGTCCGGCACACTGGGATTGATTATTCGGCGGTGGCGCCGACAGAGCGAGGCAACGGACTTCGGTCAGCCAACGGCCTCGGCCACGCGATGGAGGGTAAGCGTTATGCCATCGGAAGAGCTTCCTGTTCCTGGTGTGGGGAGGGCTCGCTGGATGCTGGAGTTAATGAGAGTGAAAGCTGGCGAGTGTGCCGAGTTCGAAGTCGAAGCTTGTGATTTGTCCGGTCGCATTGCGATCCCAACGTCGGCTGGAACTTGGAGTACCGGAGGAAATCGATCCGCCCATGCCAGTTGAGTTTACCAGGATCACTCATCTAATCCACCTTGCTGGTACACGCCGCATGACGCGCATGTTCGCCGAGCAGTGACGCCGGGTGACCTTAACAAATCCTGTCCGATGAAACCGAAGACGACAAAGGAAATGTCATGTCTGCGATGAAGCAAGTGCGCGAGGAAATTAGTCCAGTCGATCAAGCTATAGAGTGGCACGATGGCGATCTGCATGCCACGATTGCCACACTGATCGACGACTGCCGCTTCCTTCGAGACCAGCTCGATACCGCTCAGAAATGCATGAGCAGCGGTCTAACGCGGGGTTGGAAGCCAAGATCTGAGCGATGATCAACTGTGGGAACTGAGCGCAAAAAGGACCTGCCAGTTGGTGCGCCCGGGAGGTACGGGAATCCAGCGCAGATTGATGCACCATTGCTCGCTGGGCAACGACACAACGCTCTTTGATTTAGTGATGACTGATATAAAGAGTTGAGCAATCCCGCAAAAAGCCACATCAGAGTGGACCCAGAGAAGTGTTTTCCAAATGGAAACGGCTATCCTTCAGGGGAAAGGTTAACTCCCATGCGACGCTTTTGTTCCGCTGGACTTATATATTTTCACTCCCCTAGACAAACGAATCACTTGGCATTTTAGTGGGCGGAGATATGTCAAGGAGTTTCGCCATGGCCGTCGATCTTCCCGTGTTTATTAAGCCCCTGCAGGTCGAAATCGATGGCATGGGACGATATCGAAAAGCGGAGACCGTCGACCAACTGGCGGCCATGCTGCTCAGCGGCAAATGGCATCATCGCGGCGGCGAGAAATTTCACAGTGCGCTGATGCGATCGGTGGAGGCCTTGGAATTTTATACCGATGCCGATACAGCCAGGGCCGCGTTCGTCGATGCTGCCCACGAGGCAGGCATGCTCGTACTTCCCGACGACATCGCCGAGATGAAAAAGGCTGGCTAATGGTGAAGGCTCCTCGTGAACGGCCGTTGCTGGCCGACTACCAGCCAATCCGTTCCCGTCCACGAGAGCCGCGCGACCCCAAGCAGCCTCAGCTGCCATTCGACCCAATGCCCGACCGGATCGAGCCGTGCCTGGCGCTTTTGAAGCCGCGCCCGCCGGTCGGCGACGAATGGTTCTATGAAGTAAAGTGGGATGGGTATCGGATCGCGGTCCACCTCAACAAGGGTAACGTTCGCATCCTGACGCGTGGCGGACACGACTGGACGCATCGCTTCCCACACATTGACCAGGCGGCTAAGGCACTGGATGTTGGGAGCGCCATCATCGACGGGGAGGCGGTAGTCCTCGATCCCGAAGGTCGCCCTCACTTCGGAATGCTGCAGAACTCGCTCGGGGGACGAGGAGGCAAGCTTCGGTCCGGCCAGGCGATGATGATGGCTTTTGATCTGCTTTATTTCGACGGTCACGATATCCGCAGCTTGGAACTGACGGCGCGGCGCTACTTTCTGGAGTCACTCTTGCGAAACGAGGATGGCGCTATCCGCCTGTCCGATACCATTGATGGTGATGGCCGTGAGATTTTTGCCGCTGCATCCCGGCATGGGCTCGAAGGGATAATCGCCAAGCACAAGGACAGCAGTTATCGATCAGGTCGCCTTGGCGATTGGGTCAAGATCAAATGCGTCCAGCGCGACAGCTTTATCGTGGTCGGATACGAGCCATCGCCTGTGGCGCGAGGAGGGATCGGCAGTCTGCTGCTGGCTGCTCGAAAGGGGGACGCGTGGATTTATGTTGGCAACGTTGGCACGGGTTTCAATGAAAATAGCGCGGCCGCGCTTCGGAAACTGCTGGACCGCATCGTCAGAAGGCGGCCGCCAGTCGTGTACGACGGCCGCCAGAAGGACATTGTCTGGGTGCAGCCGACCCTCATCGCCGAAGTTGAGTATCGAGCATGGACGCATGATGGAAAGCTTCGGCACGCCTCCTACAAGGGGCTGCGAGAGCACCAGGACAATGCGGCGGTGCTCGAAGTCGGCTGCGATTCATGACCTGGAAAGTAGACATGACCAGCACATGCGACTTTCTCATTGGCTGTAAGCTGGGCGACAATGCGCAAAAGGCGGAGGGGTGCACCGCGTTCGAAGAACGACACCTGGAGAAGAACCCATCGCTCGCAAAGCGAATGAGATTACCGCATTTCAGAGAGGCCGACAAAGCGCCGGAAGTGGTTCCGCACGCCGATGTCCGAGCGGCCGGGAGCTGGCAGGTTACGGCTGCAGGTGAAAGACGAGCCGCATGGGCTCCTACCGCTTCTCCATAGGTGGCGTAACCATAGGCTGCCGGACAATAGGCGGCATCCGGAGAACTTGCCAATGTTCGATCGGTTGCAGAGGCGGAACTAAAGTACGCCGGCAATCAAGTTCTGATGCGCGGGTAATACCTCATTCCCGATTGTGCGTGCAGCCTATACCTATCTTGCCGCTGGCGATGGGATCTACCCGAAGCGATTTGCCCTTCGGCCGCGCTTTCCCATGTTAATGGCGAGCAGGGCGCCTTCGAGCGGATTTCCCCTTACCTCTTCGTCCGTCATCGAAAACCGGGCGGAAGTGACGAAAAGAGTGGAAAGGTCATGGCCGCCAAAAGTGCAGCTTGTTGGCTGGGAAACCGGCAGGTCAACGACCCGGTCCACGCGTCCCTTTGGATCTAAGCGGACGATGCAGCCACCACGGGCGACGCGGCAATTCCAGATGAACCCCTCGTCGTCTAGGCACGAGCCATCTGGAAGGCCTCGCTCGAAGCCGGCAAATACTGGAACGCGGTTGCGGAGCATAGAGCCGGCGATCTCATAAGAGTAGATCGTGTTTTGAAGCGTGTCCGCCGTCAGCACGGTACCGTCACCCGGCCAGACCAAGGTGTTGGTGATGCCGAATAGATCGTTCGTCAAGGGTAGCACCCTGCCATCGGGGGTGTAACGGTAGAGCCGACCCTTCTCGCCGTTCATTGCCAATGGCGTGCCGTCAGCGGCGATGTTGTTCTGCATTGTGCCGACCCAAAAGGCGCCATCCGGACCGACGACGCCTTCATTCAATCGATTGCCGGTCGTCCCGGGCTCTACTGTCGCAACCGTCCGGAACACGTCTCCGTAATCCCAAAGCGCAATCGTGGTGGCGAGGCCGACAATCGCTCCGCCGTCTTGCCTCAGTCCGATCGAGGTTGGCATGTCAGGCGTCGGCCAGCTTTGGTACTCACCCGTTGCCGGCGTCAGGGCATGGATGGCTCGTCCAACAATATCGACCCACAGCAGGCGCTGCCTGTGGTCATCCCATACTGCGCTCTCCCCCACGATGTTGGCCGCCGTCAGAGCCACCTCAACATTTATTCCCACAGAAACCCCCGGTCCGAATATTGACTGTTGACAGACAGGGTAATCATAAAATACGCATAAATCAATGAAAGCTGTCATACAGGTTTTGAACTTTTAAACGGAGTTATCATGGCGACTGTTTCGGAGGTAGTCGGAAACGCGGGGCTGGTCAGCAATGCGATTGGAGCGATCACCGCTCATATCCGCATGAACGAACTGGGCCCGGGCGATCGCCTGCCAAGCGAAGGAGCGTTGTCTAAAGAGCTCAGCGTATCGCGCACAGTGGTGCGCGAGGCATTCCGGTCGCTTGCAGCAATGAGGCTCATCGACCTGCGTGTCGGCAAGCGAGCGATGGTCGCGCAACTGGATCATGGTGCGATGTCGCTGATGATCGAGCATGGCATTGACACCGCACAAATCAATGTCCAGCAAATCTATGACGTGCGCCGGACCATTGAAGTGCGGACGGCAACACTCGCGGCGCTGCGCCGCTCCAATGATGAAGCCCGTGCGATTCTTGAGCATGCCGAGGCGATGCGTACAAATTTCGATGCGGCGGAACGGGTCATGGAGAGCGACCTGGCATTTCATCTTGAGATTGCTCGCGCCTCCAAGAACCCGATCTTCGCGATGATTGTCGGCGCATTTCAGGGTGTCTCGAGACAGACATGGCCAATCGGATGGCGCAGTCGATCATCTGACAATGAGCGGCATGCCATGAACGACCTGCATGTCGCGATCGCCGAGGCGATTGTTGCGGGTGACCCCCAGGCTGCAAGCCAATTGATGGCCCAGCATTTTGAAGAGAGCGTGAAGGCGTTGCTGGCAGCCGGCGTCGCATAGGGAAGCATCTTATGAAAATCACGAAACTAGAGACCGTGCGTGTCGCGGAACGCCAGAACCTGCTCTGGGTACTGGTCCATACGGATGAAGGAATTACCGGTCTCGGGGAGACTTTCTTCGGTGCAGAGACCGTGGAAGCCTACATTCACGAATACGTAGCGCCACGCGTTATTGGACGCGACCCGCTGCAGATCGATCTCCTGGCCGCAGATCTCGTCGGTTATCTCGGATTTCGGTCGTCAGGGGCTGAGGTGCGGGGCAACTCGGCATTTGACATTGCACTGTGGGACATCTTTGGCAAGGCAACCGGACAGCCGATTGCACAGCTGTTGGGCGGATTCAGCCGTCGCGAAATCCGCACTTACAATACCTGCGCCGGTACGGAATACATCAAGAAGGCAACCGGCCAAACGACGGCTAACTACGATCTGGCGACATCTGCGACCAACGCTTACGACGATCTGAATGGCTTCCTTCTTCACGCCGACGAACTCGCCCACTCCCTGCTTGAAGAAGGGATAACGGCCATGAAGATATGGCCCTTCGATATCGCGGCGGAGAAGGCCCGCGGCCAGTACATTTCCTCACCGGATCTCAGGCGGGCGCTGGAGCCGTTCGAGAAAATTCGTTCGGCCGTGGGCGACAGGATGGACATCATGGTCGAGTTCCATTCGATGTGGCAACTGCTGCCTGCCATGCAGATCGCAAAGGCGCTGACGCCCTACCAGACATTCTGGCACGAAGATCCGATCAAGATGGACAGTCTCTCCAGTCTCGGACGCTACGCGGCCGTGTCGCCCGCACCGATTTCGGCATCGGAAACGCTGGGTTCGCGCTGGGCCTTCCGCGATCTGTTGGAGACCGGGGCGGCTGGCGTTGTGATGCTCGACATCAGCTGGTGCGGGGGACTGTCGGAAGCAAGGAAGATAGCTGCGATGGCGGAAGCCTGGCATCTGCCGGTCGCGCCTCATGATTGTACCGGGCCCGTCGTGCTTTGCGCCTCGACGCATCTTTCGCTCAACGCGCCCAATGCGCTTGTCCAGGAGAGTGTGCGGGCCTTCTACAAAACCTGGTATCGCGATCTCGTCACGGCATTGCCCGAGGTGAAAAACGGAATGATCACCGTGCCGCCTGGTGCCGGATTGGGCATGGAACTGCATCCCGATCTCGATAAGGCATTCACGGTGTCTCGCCGCATATCGAACTCCGTAAGCATCTGACTTTGTAACTGAAGTAACACGCAAACCTGGGAGGAAAAGGCATGAGAAAGAGCATTATCTGCGGTGCATGGGGGCTTGCCCTTTTAGCCACTACGAGCATCGCACAGGCCGAACCGCTGAACATCGTTTTTGCGCACCATTCGTCGGCATCAAATACCTTCTGGCAGGCGGTCAAGAAGGGCTTCGACGACGCCTGCGAGAAGATCGGCGCGAACTGCCAGATGGTCTTCACGCAAACCGAAGGATCGGTCGAGCAGCAGCTGTCGAACATTGAAGCAGCACTTGCTCGCAAGCCTGACGCGCTCTTGACCTCGATCGTTGACGACAAGGCGCTCGACGACGTGATTGATCGCGCGGTCAAAGACGGCGTTGTTGTGATTGGCGTCAACGTTGATGACAGTAAGGGGGCCGACGGTAACAAACGCGCGGCGTTCGTCGGCCAGGGCTTCCGGCCGGCCGGTCATTCGCTCGGCAAGGCGATCTCCGAGAGTTTTCCGAAGGATGGGCCGGTCAAGGTTCTGGTTGGCGTCTCCGCGCCTGGGCAGAACTGGTCGGAGGCGCGCGGGCGGGGTGTCATTGATTTTCTTGAAGAATATAAGGCTGCCAACCCCGCGCGGGATATTTCTTGGGACCGCATCGACAGCGGAACTGACCTTGCTGTGACCGCAGACCGTGTCGGCGCCTACCTCAACGCGCATCCCGAAACCACCGCCTATCTCGACACGGGTTTCTGGCATGCATCGGTCGCACGAGTTCTGAAGGATCGCGGCATTGCGCCCGGCAAGGTTCTGCTCGGCGGTTTCGACCTCGTTCCTGAAGTGGTCCAGCAGATGCAGGCCGGCTATGTGCAGGCCGAGGTCGACCAGCAGCCATACATGCAAGGTTTCATGCCGGTGATGGAAGTTTACCTCGCCAAGAAGCTGGGTCTTGCGCCCTCGAACATCGATACGGGCCAAGGCATCGTGCGCCCGGCGGATGCAGGCATGATCATGGATCTGTCCGCTAAGGGCCTGCGCTAAGTCAAAGGCAGGAAGGGGATCACTCATGAGCCCCTTCCACTCTGGAGATTGCTTAATGAAAAGACTTCTGAAGATTTATATGGAGAAGCCAGAGCTTGCCGCTCTCCTTCTGCTGGTCGTTTTGATCTTCCTGTTTCAGAGCCGGTCAGGAGGACTATTCATTACCGCTGGCAACCTGCGAGGCGTGTTCGGAATCTTGCCCGAGATGGCCTTGGTCGCCATCGGCGTGACCGTCTTGATGATATGTGGCGAGTTCGACCTCTCGGTTGGCGCGGTGTTCGCGTTGATGCCGATGACGGTCGCGGTCCTAATGACCCATGATGTCCCCTTTTCCGTGGCGCTGGCGGCGGGATTGCTAGTGTGCGTCGCAATCGGCTTCCTGAACGGCTTTCTCACGATCCAGTTCGCCATCCCGAGCTTTATCACGACGCTCGGAATGATGTTTGTGGCGCGCTCGCTAACGGTGGTGGTCTCCGGTGGGTTTCCGCCGTTGCTGTCGGCGGATCTACCGACCTGGCTATTTGTCAGTTTCGTCGGACCGGGTGAGCTCTTCCGTATGTCCTTTATCTGGTTCGTCGCTGTCGCAATCCTCGTGTCCTTGCTGCTGAGCCGCACGAATTTCGGCAATTGGGTGCGTGCGACTGGCGGCTTTCTTCCCGCAGCAAATGCGATGGGCATCCCCACGGCGCGCGTCAAAATTGCCTGCTTCATCCTATGCTCGGTTCTGAGTGGATTTGCTGGGTTGATCCAGGTCTTGCGCCTCGGCTCTCCCTTGCCATCCATCGGGGAAGGCATGGAATTGCAGGCTGTCGCGGCTGCGGTCATTGGCGGAACTGCATTGACAGGCGGCATCGGCGCTGTTCTCGGAGGGATTATCGGTGTGGCGCTAATCCGCGTCATCGACAATGGCCTCATCCTTAGCCAGGTCGACGCCAACTGGTTCAAGTTCGCTATCGGATCGCTGACGATCTTCGCGGTTATTGCAAACTCTTGGCTGCGCAAGCGCGCCAAGGCAATCAAGGTGGAGGTGTGAGCCATGAACGAACCCATCGTTTCGGTTAAAAACCTGCACAAATGGTATTCGGGTGTTCATGCCGTCAAAGGTGTTTCGATCGATTTCGCGCGGAACGAAGCTGTCGGGCTGATTGGCGACAACGGTGCTGGAAAGTCCACCCTGATCAACATCTTGTCAGGCGTCCAGCGACAGGACGAGGGCGAGATCTTCGTGGAGGGCCAAAAGGTCGCCATTTCTGGCCCTCGCGACTCGATGCGGCTCGGCATCGAGACCATCTATCAATACAACTCCATGGTCCCGACCATGTCGATCGCGCGCAACCTCTTCATCGGTCGGGAGCCCATGCGGTTTTCGATTGCAGGCGTCGGTGTCATGGACATGGGCAGGATGCGTGAGGAGAGCGTCAAGGCCATCAGCAATGTGGATTTGCATCTGAGATCGCCGGATGCCCTTGTCGGCGAGCTGTCTGGCGGGCAGCGGCAGGGCGTCGCCATTGCGCGTGCCATGCACTTCAAATCGAAGGTGATGATCCTTGATGAGCCGACCAATCACCTTTCGGTCAAGGAAACCAACAAGGTCATCGGTTTCGTTCGTTCCCTGAAAGAGCAGAACGTAACCGGCATCTTCATCAGTCACAACATGCACCATGTCTTCGAATGCTGTGATCGGGTTGTCGCCATGGCCCGTGGCCAAGTCGTGCTCGACAAGCGGATCGGCGACACGACGATCGAAGAAGTTCAGTCGGTGCTCTGAGGAAAAGCCAATGGGAATGCTAGAAGGAAAGACGGCCCTGATAACAGGAGGCCTCGGAACTCTGGGAAGGACTCAGGTGCTACGGCTTCATGCCGAAGGCGCTTCCGTGATCGTTCTTGATCGGCCAGACATCGAAGACGGCGCGCAGAAAGCGGCAGAACTTGGAGCCGGCGTTCGGTTCCTCGGTTGCGATCTCAACCAGCTGCAGGTCACGGAGGAAATTGTCAGCGAGGAAGCCAAAGCCCTAGGTGGCATCGACATCCTTATAAACAACGCCGCCTTGATCATCAACAGGCCGTTCGAGGCGTTTAGCCTGGAGGAATATGAGGATCAAATCCGGGTCAACTCATCCGCCGCTTTTGCGGTGGTGCGGGCAGTCGCGCCGTTCATGAAACCGAAGCGAAGCGGAAAGATCCTCAATTTCACGTCAATCACCATGAACGGGCAGTGGGACGGCTATGTGCCTTATGTGGCGTCGAAAGGCGCGATGCTCGGTCTGACCAAGGGGCTCGCCCGTGAACTCGGTCCGTATGGCATCAACGTCAATGCCGTCTCGCCGGGCGCGGTGGTTTCCGAAGCAGAAGAGCGCGTGTTCGGGGATCGGCTGCAGCAATATAGCGACTGGGTTCTGGACCGTCAGTGCCTGAAGAAGCGCATCGAGCCCGACCATGTCGCGAGCCTCGTTCTCTTTCTGGTGTCGCCGGCGTCCGATATGATCTCGGGCCAGAATTTTGCCATCGACGGAGGCTGGTAATTGCATCCGCAGGAGATCGTTCTGGAGAACGACAAAGCCCGCGTCGCCGTTGTTCCCAGCTTGGGTGGCGGTCTGGCGCGGCTTGATGTTCGCGACGCCGAGGGGAGGTATCGGCCTCTCCTGCGGCCGTGGAGCGGGCGGATCACTGATGGTCCTTTCGCTCTGGGCTGTAATGTTCTGGTTCCCTTCTCCAACCGGATATCGCAGGGAGGGTTTGTATTCGGCGAGCACTTCCACGCCGTCAGTCCCAATTTGGGCGGTCAAGAGCTTCCGATTCACGGAGATGCGTTCATGCGGGAGTGGCTGATCGCCGGGCGGGATACATCGACGATCACGCTGCATTGTCCTCACGGTAGTATTGGTCCGTTCCGATATGATGCAAAGCAGACGCTCGTCTTGTCGCAAACCCGGCTTGTCGTGCGTTTGGAGGTGACATCGACATCACCGACGGCCTTGCCTTTCGGCATCGGGTTTCATCCCTGGTTTCCGCGAAGCGCACGAACAACAGTTCGGTTTTCAGCGAACAAAGTCTGGCTGGAGAATGAAAGACATCTGCCGCTGACATTGGTCGATATTGATGCGGACGGTTGTTGGGATTTCTCGGCGCCGACCCCTTTGCCGGCCGAGTGGATCAACAATGCGTTCACTGGCTGGCTGGGCTCCTGCGATGTCGAACAAGGCCCTGATGCCGTCTCCTTTCGCTTGAGCGCATCTGACAATCTCGACGTTACTGTCGTCTATTCGCCCGGGTCGGATGCGGATTTCTTCTGTTTCGAGCCTGTTTCTCATCCGGTGGATGCGCACAATCTTCCCGGTATGCCCGGGCTGACGGTTCTTCAGCCCGGCAAAACCCTCACAAGTTCGATGACTTTGGACTGGAGTTCCTCATGGCACTGAATTCGTTCGAATGCGGCACGTTTGCTGGCCGGATATTCCGCTCCGAGTTTGGCGGTCCGTCCGTGGTCGTCGTGCGCGACGGAATGGTGTTCGATATCACCTGTGCCGAGGCGCCGACGATGCGCGACCTGCTGGAGAAAGACGATCCGGTCTCGTTCGTTCGCGCGCAGCCCGGCGAAATCGTCGCGTCGCTGGGAGCGATCATGGACCCGGATCTACCCGACCATGCCCCATTTTCGATGCTTGCACCCTGTGACCTGCAGGCGGTGAAGGCGTGCGGTGTCACCTTCGCGAGATCGATGCTCGAGCGGGTGATCGAAGAAAGAGCTGCCGGAAACCCGGACATGGCGCGCTCGATACGCGAACGCGTGACGGCGGTTATCGGGGATAGCTTGCGCGACCTGCGTGCCGGATCGGAGGAAGCAGCAAAGGTCAAGGAGGCATTGATCGAGGTCGGCCTCTGGTCGCAATATCTGGAAGTGGGTATCGGACCAGACGCAGAGGTCTTTACCAAGGCGCAGGTGCTGTCCTCCGTCGGCTGGGGCGCCTCCGTTGGACTTCATCCGGTGTCGAACTGGAACAATCCCGAGCCCGAGATCGTGCTGGCCGTCGACAGCCGGGGGCGCGTGAAGGGGGCGACACTCGGCAACGATGTCAACCTGCGCGATATCGAGGGTCGTTCGGCGCTTCTTCTCGGCAAGGCAAAGGACAACAACGCCTCTTGCTCCATCGGGCCGTTTATCCGCCTGTTTGACGAGACTTACTCGATCGCGGACGTGCGCAACGCCGAACTGGAACTACGGATCGAGGGCAGGGACGGTTTCGTCCTTGATGGCAGCAGTTCGATGAAGGAGATCAGTCGCGATCCGCTCGATCTCGTCGCCCAGACGATTGGTCGCCACCATCAATATCCTGATGGGCTCATGCTGTTCATGGGAACCCTTTTTGCGCCGGTCGAGGATCGCGATACACCCGGCCAGGGCTTTACGCACAAGATAGGCGACAGGGTAGCAATTTCGAACGCTGAGTTGGGCAGCCTGATCAACACGGTGGCCTTGTCGACCGAATGCCCGCCCTGGACCTTCGGGACGGCCGCGCTCATGCGCAACCTTGCCACGCGCGGCCTGCTTGGCAACTAGGGCATGACAATTCATCGGCCAACGCCGATGGTGGCGCCGAGCGCGCAATAGCCCACATAGATAGGCTCCGGCTAGAGGGATTGGCCGGAGCGAAGGTGTCGGATCAAACCGACGCGTCACGAAATTTCGGAGCAATGAGTGACTGCAGGTTCGGCAGTTCCACGCCATTGGCTACGGAAATGATAGTGCGGGCCAATTCGTTTCCGGCCGCACGAATATCCTCGTTTATGGCGATAATCTCGGGCCTGATCCACTCGGTGAAACGCGTCGGCTCTTTCGCAACCATGTCAAAATCGACCTTGATCCGGGCTCCGACGCTTTCGAGTCCAGCAAGGAGAGCGACACCAGTACTTGCGCTGCCGGCGACAAAGCCGTCAACCAAGCCGCTCTCGAATGGCCAGCGTGTCCCCTCCTTGAAAATATCCTCCAGGGGGCTGTCGAGATCGACGTTGCCAAACGGTACTTCCACGCATCCAAAGTCACGGATGCCTCGGCGGAATCCGTCCGACATGTGCTTGCAGAACATCAGATGCGACGGTGGCGCCAGGAGCGCGATATTTCGCCGCCCGTTGTCCGCAAGCCGTCGAACGCTCTCATAAGCGAAGGTCTCATTGTCGAAATCGACGGAGGCGTGAACACTCCGTAGCTGCGTTCGACCGAAGGTGACGAACGGAAACTCTTCGTTCGTCAAAAAGATAACGCGCTGATCCATCGGTTGGGTACGGGTGATGATCAGTCCATCGGCCATGCCGCTGTCGAGAACCTCTCCGACGGCCTTCAACGGGTCCTCATGCGGGCTATCCGGCACCACCACCATGCCATAGCCTGAACGGGAGAGCACCTCGGCGACGCCGTTTACAAGCGGCCCGGCTATGCCAAGGATTTCATCTTCCATGTTCAGCACCAGGGCAATAACGCGTGACTTGCCCGTACGAAGTCTGAACCCTGCGCGGTCCGGGCGATAGCCTATCTGGCGTGCCGCGAGCCTCACGCGCTCTTTCGTCGATGAGCTTATGTCGTCGGCATCGTTGAGCGCACGGGAGACGGTCGCAGGGGTCAGCCCAGTGAGCTGCGCGATCGTTTTGAGCGTTGGTTTTGGCTGGCGATCAACGCGACCACGATTGCTCCTCATGGAACTCTCCGAAAACGATATAGAGATTACCCCTAATTCTCTCGACGAACAGTGTCAAACATATCTGATTTTACAGCACTTGTGGGGTCTTGATATTTTGTGTATTCGCTTACGTAATCGATTTCGGAGATGTGTTTTGGTCGGTTTGGCGAATGATTCAATCAAGCTCTTTCCTCAGGGGGGCTTGGCACTCGGATGCAACTACTGGGCATCCCATGCGGGGACGAACATGTGGCAGGATTGGCAGCCGTCCGTCGTTGATGCCGACATGGCTGCCCTGGTTAAGCATGGGGTCCGTTGGTTGCGGGTCTTCCCATTGTGGCCCGACTTTCAGCCGATCAAGCTGCTTCGAACACATTCCGCCGCCCCTTATGAATATCGGCTACGCGAAGAGCCTCTTGGAACCGATGCCCTTGGCCGGGCCGGACTGTCCTCGACAATGATCGGCCGGTTTCGGGAAATGTGCGCTCTCGCCGAAAAGCACGATCTCAAACTCGTTGTCGGTGTGATTACCGGATGGATGAGCGGCCGCCTGTTTGTTCCGCCGGCACTGGAGGGCATGGATCCTATCAGTGACGCGAGGAGCATTGCCTGGCAGATACGATTTGTCCGAGAATTCGTGAGTGCCCTGAAGGACGAGGGTTCGATCGCGGTATGGGATCTCGGAAACGAATGCAATTGCATGGGCGTCGCAGATAATCCGGACGTCGCCTATACATGGACCGCGGCCATTTCGAGTGCCATCAAGCGCGCCGATCCTTCGCGGTCGGTCGTCTCCGGCATGCATACCCTTTCTTCGCGGTTGAAAGGCCATAAGAACCCGTGGCTGATCGAAGATCAGGGTGAGTTGACCGATATCCTGACGACGCATCCGTACCCGTACTGGGTTCGCCACGCCGAACTCGGCCACGTCGATGACTTCCGAACGACATTCCACGCGACCGCAGAAACCAGCTTCTATCGCGATATCAGCGGCAAGCCCTGTATCGTCGAGGAAGTCGGGACAATGGGTCCGATGATTGCCAGCGATGAAGTTTCGGCGAAGTTCGCTCGGGTCAACATGTGGTCCTTGTGGGCGAACGATTGCCGAGCCTTTGGATGGTGGTGTGCCTACGATCAAACCGGTCTCGGTCATGCGCCCTATGATTGGTTCGCCGTCGAAACCGAGCTCGGATTGGTGAAGACCGACCACACGGCGAAACCTGTCTTGGAGGAGTTCGCAAAATTCCAGAAGGTGATGGGGCATGTTCCAAATGGCACGCTACCTGCTGCAGCGATCGATGCTGTCTGCATCCTGTCGGACAATCAGGACGATTGGGCGGCCGCCTATGGATCGTTTGTCCTTGCCAAGCAAGCAAAGTTGCAGCTCGCCTATTGTCACGTTCATCAAGAGATTCCCGAAGCTGGCATCTACATCCTGCCTTCGTTGACTGGTCCCAACTGCATACCGAAGCGCGTATGGCTCGAACTGCTGCGGCGGGCCAGGGAAGGGGCGACGCTTTACGTGTCCTTCAAGGACGGCATCGTGCCCCATTTCGTGGAAACGTTTGGTGCCGAGATAGTATCGCGGTCTAAATCACCGATGGCGGCGTCCGCAACGATCCTGGATGGTGGCCATCAGATCGAAATACTCGGAGCTGGCGAGACACGGGTGAAATTGACGTCAGGCGAAGCCATTGCAACGAGGGACGATACTGGCGATCCCGTCTTCTGGAGCAATCGCCTCGGCAAGGGTAATGTTTACGCTTTGGCTTTTCCAGTTGAGGTCGAATTTGCCGGAACCTTGTTTAGTGAGGACAATCCCTATTGGCGGCTCTATGCGCAGTTCTCGAAGGCGAACAGGAAGTCGCGCTTGATAGAGGTTGCCGATCCGGCAATTGCCGTAACGGAGCACGCGTTCTCGCCCGAACTTCGGTTTGTCGTCCTGATCAATCATAGCCGCGAAGTTCGATCGATTGAGTTCTCGGTACCAGACGAATGGGAAGTCACAGATATCTGCAAGGATGAAGAACGCGTCGACGGTCGGACGGGGATCGAGGTGCCGGGTCTGGATGCTGTCATGCTTCGAGTGCGGCCGAAGCACTGCTTGACCGTTGGCGGGGCTGTAGCTCGACGTCCTAAAGCTTGTCGCGTCTAAATCGCCTCATACCCTGCGGCCCTGAAGTAGTTTCGACATTCTTCGACGGGGAACAGTGCACAGATGTCGCTCAGGGCATTTGATATTGCGTCGAAACTCCTTGCGGC